>JAESTW010000157.1 GCA_016763395.1 Kofleriaceae bacterium | reverse complement strand
TGAGCTAACCCACTACTCGCCAATTGCCTCCGATGAGTGCCAGCCTCAACGCGGTCGCAAGAACGGCGCGTTGATTACTTTGTCATCCTCAGTACTCTCCGCGTCTACTTGTTTCACACTGAGTCTGACCTCAGCGGCGTCATTGCCATCAACACTATAAACAAAGATGGGCACTCGCTGCCCTTTGCCACCTTTTAACTCAATGTCCGGGATAGCAATTACGTATTCGAAGTCCTCCGGGTTGAGCGCGCGGATTTCATAGGTGTGCGTCGCACTCTGCTTGTTGATAACGTGAATTTCATAGAGGTTTTGGACTCTACCATCGGCCTCGACGACAAAAGGCACTCCGCCCAAACGCGCCAGGCCCGCTTCGAAAGTAGTGTGCGCTCTGAATCCAAAGGTCGCAACGACAAGTCCGATGACGCCCAAAACAGCATACAGAGCCAACCTCGGCCGCCAGAACTTGCGTTCTCCGCCAACGAGCTTCCTGAGTGAATCGTATCGGACAAGTCCGGTCGGACGCTTCAGCTTGACCATGATTTCATCGCACGCGTCGATGCAGGCCGCACAACCGATACAGTCCAGCTGCAACCCATTGCGGATATCAATTCCTGTCGGACATACCGCGACGCAGCGACCACAATCCACGCAGTCTGCCGAGTCGGAATCGCTGGCTTTGCCCCGAGGTTCGCCGCGATTGCTATCGTAACCGATAATGACAGTATCTTTGTCCGTCATCACCGATTGTAAGCGGCCGTAGGGACAGATGATCAGGCACATCTGCTCCCTGAACCATGCAAAGTTAAAATACATGATTCCAGTGAGAACAAAGATCCAAATGAACGTACTCATGTGCTCAGTTGGACTTTGTTTCATCATCGCGAAGAGTTCGGGAATCGATACGAAGTAACTAATAAAGACGTGGGCCACGACAGCGGCCATGATCAAGAAGACAGTATGTTTAAGAGTTTTTCGCCATATCTTGTCGGTGTTCCACGGCCCAGCATTGCGGCGCAATCGCGTGTTACGAGGACCTTCGATCCATCGTTCTATACGTCTGAAAACACCATCCAAAAAGACGGTATGCGGACAAGCATAGCCACACCAAATTCGCCCCCACAGCGCGGTCATAACGAAGAGCGCGAAACCGAGACCGGAGAGTAAGAAGAACGAGAGCCAGATGTCTTGGGCGTTAAAACTGTACCCAAAAAGATAGAAGCGCCTCGCCGCAATGTCGAGAAACACAGCAGGATGTCCACCAATATCAATCCAAGGCAGCAGCATGTAGATCGCAATTAGTACAGCGAAGACAAGGTTGCGACGCCGTGTGAAGTGCCCCTTTACGTCCGCCGGGTGTACATAATTGCGACTGCCGTCAGCTCGAATCGAGCTTGCCTGCTTAGTGAAGATTGGTTTCTTGTCTGCCATGTGGGCTGCCTTACAGATTAGGGAGCCGGAGCCGGATCCGGAACTTCGGCTTCGGTGGGCTCGGGCGCTGCTGGTGCCTCACTCGGGGTCCACTCGTCTCCCTGAGGTGCTTTGCCGGCAACGTTGGTATTGCGCAGGGTTAGCACATAGGCCGTAACTTGCTTGACAGCACCGCCGCCAAGCTTCGGTCCCCAACTCGCCATACCGTTTTTGGTTCCCTTGCTGATCGTGTTGTAGATGTCACTGGGAGCTCCGCCGTAGAGCCAAAACTTGTCCGTTAGGTTTGGACCATCTTTGCCTCCTGCGTCGGAACCGTGACACTTGGTACAGTTCTTAAAGAAGAGAGATTTGCCAGCGCTTACCATGGGCGCATAGCCCACGAGCGCCAACAGATCGGCGTCCGTCACCTCTCCGGCACCTTCCAGAGCAGCGAGCCGTTCCTTGGTGTACGCAGCCTCTGGATAGTCCCCGGCTGCAAGAGATTCGTAATACATCCAGTAGAAAGCGCTAAATAAGATAGAGGCGAAAAGGGTGACCAGCCACCAGGTTGGTAGCTCGTTGTCCGCCTCTTCGATTCCGTCGTAGACATGGACAATTTGTCCCTGAATATCGTCTTTTCTTAATTGCTCTTCGCTCATGATGAAATCCCGGACTTCGTTTTCGTTGACAATGGAGCTAGGTCATCGACCAGTGGCAAGGCTGCCGTCGCATCGATCGACTCTTTGTCGGATGTGAGAACTCGTATGGTGATAAAGGTGAACGAAACAAGAAAAAGTAGCAATGCGACTATCGGGTAGAAGAGCACCGAACTGCTGTTGAAGTAGCCTTGGGCAATCGCGCTAAGCATTATTTTTTCTCCTGAGCGTTGCTGTTGTCCGCCTCATTGTCCGTCTCATCGGCCGTCGCCACTTCTTTTTCCTCGTCCGGCGGTGGTGGCGGTGGGTTGCCCAGTCTCTTGAGGTAGGCAATGAGCGCCACGAGTTCGCTGTTTTTAGCTACATCGACACTCAGCGGCGGTCCCTTGAGCTCATCAACAATCAATTGTGCCTGGGCATCCGCACTAAAGGAGGCAGTCTGGATTTCTTTGATGGTGTAGGGAACGCCAACTCGGCTCATGCCCCGCATTTTTCCTTCCGTGTCACCGAAGTCGATCGTGTTTGTCAACATGTGGGTGTACGAAGGCATATTGGAGCCAGGCGAGGTTTGGCGAGGGTCAAGCATATGCTCGTAGTGCCAAGAGGCAGAGCGGCTAGTGCCGACTCGAGCCAAGTCTGGTCCTGTCCGCTTCGAGCCCCATTGGAATGGATGATCAAATATAGATTCTTCCGCCGTCGATGGTTCTCCATAACGAGCCGTTTCCCACGAGAAGGGGCGAATCATCTGTGAGTGGCAGTTGTAACAACCCTCGGCGATGTAGATATCTCGGCCTTCAAGCTCAAGTGCAGTGTAGGGAACGTTCGTAGTCGATCGCATCGCAGATGGGCCGGCAATGATGGAGGGAACGATCTCGGCAATACCACCAATAAGAACGGCGAGGATAACCAAGACCGAGAAGAAGAGTGCTCTACCCTCGATGATGTGGTGCCAGCCTCCACCGCCCTGTTTGACGGATTGAAAGAGAATGACTAGTCCGAAGACACACATCAAGATAACGATGCTGCCGAAGGAAGCCATTCCCGTACTGAAGCCGACGACAAAGGTAAGAACAAGTATTAGAGCGCTAACCTGCATAGGCTGAGCGAAAGCGAGCTCTTTCCAGCTCTTCCGCCCGACTTCAGGCTTGAGACCGACGGTAACGACTTCAACCTGGCCATCGACTGCTTCGCCGTTCTGGACCGTCTTGAGGAGGTTCCATGCCATGATGATAAATCCAGTCAAGTACATGAGTCCGCCAATCATTCGCATCCAGTACATGAGGCGCAGTTTGACCAGAGTTTCGATGAAGGTGTATTGCAGTCCGCCACCCTCGAGTTCTGCGCGCCACATAAGTCCTTGAGTAATGCCAGCAACCCACATCGAGACAACATAGAGAAGCAGTCCGAAGGTACCGATGTAGAAATGAAGGTTCGCAGCTTCGCGGCTGTGGAGCTTGGTTCCGTAGAGCCTTGGTACAAGCCAGTAGAACATGCCTGCAGCCATGAATCCGTTCCATCCGAGTGCGGCAGCGTGTACGTGAGCGACGATCCAGTCAGTGTAGTGCGCCAAGCTCGAGACAGCCTTAATTGAGAGCAAGGGGCCCTCAAAGGTTGCCATACCGTAGAAGGTAATGCCCGCTGCGTAAAATTTGAGTACTGGGTCTTTTCTTAGTTTGTCCCAAGCGCCGCGCAAGGTGAGTAGGCCGTTGAGCATTCCGCCCCAACTTGGAGCCCATAACATCAGACTGAAAACCATACCGGTTGTCTGCGCCCAGTCAGGCAGTGCAGTGTTGAGGAGGTGGTGAGGTCCGGCCCAGATATATAGAAAGACGATGGCCCAGAAGTGAATGATCGAGAGTCGGTACGAGTAAACAGGTCTGTCCGCAGCTTTGGGTACAAAATAGTACATGATGCCGAGGATTGGTGTCGTTAGGAAAAAGGCCACCGCGTTGTGTCCGTACCACCACTGAACCAGCGCGTCTTGTACGCCGCCAAAGAGCGTGTAGCTCTGCGTCATGCTGATAGGTACCGCCAAGCTGTTGACGACGTGAAGAATGGTAATGGTGATGATGGAAGCGATGTAGAACCACAGTGCAACATAGAGTTGCTTCTCGTTACGGCGCTTGAGCATCCAGAAGAAGTTGAACGCGAAAGAGAGCCAAACCACAGCGATGGCAATATCAATAGGCCAGATAAGCTCAGCGTATTCTTTGCCTTGTGTCAGTCCGAGGGGAAGGGTAATGACCGCTGAGACGATGATTGCCTGCCAGCCCCAAAAGTGAAACGCTGCCAACTTGTCGCTGACGATGCGCACTTTCAAGAGCCGCTGCGAGGAGTAGTAAATCCCAGCGAAAATCATGTTGCCGACGAACGCGAAAATTACGGCGTTGGTGTGAAGTGGGCGCAGTCGGCCAAAGGAAAAATACTCGCCTACATTGGCGGGCCAAAAGGCGAGCTGCAGGGCGATTACTACGCCGACTAGCATTCCTATGATTCCAAACGCGATCGAGGCAAAGATAAATTGCCTGGTGATCTTGTCGTTGTAGACAATGGTGGTGGTTTGAGTTTCGCTCATTGTTTTATTCGGCCCGTCTAGTGGTTTCGTTGTTATCTAGTGGAAGTAGTGAGAGGCGAGCACCATGCTCATGGTTTTTCTGTTTGAGGTTCCACGCAAAAAACGCCACGCCGCAACTGGCGAGTGTGAAACTAACAAAGAGAAGAAGAACTATGATTTCCATGATGTCCGGCTATGGGAGAGTGAAAAAGTGGTTGCCAATACCACGAGTATCGAACTGGTTGGCATGAGTACCGCGGCAAGCCAGGGACTCATTAACCCAGCCCATGCGAGGGATACTGCGCAAAGATTGTAGCTAAGAGCAAAGATGAGATTGCGGCGAATTGCCGCGTGCAAATTTTGCGAGGCTTTCAGCGCGATACGCAGTGGCGCCAATTGTTCGGTTCCCAAGTAGAAGTCGCAATGGGATGCCATAAACGGACGGTCGAGCGCTGGGGTTCCAGAACAACTCGCTTCTTGGGCGGCCAGGCTATCGTTGATACCGTCTCCGATAAACAGGATGCTCTCTTTGGAGTGAGCGCGAATCCAGTCTCGTTTTTGCTCTGGAGTGTGCTCGCCAAAAGCATGGGATTCTGGGATTCCCATGCTTTCCGCCAGCTTACTAACCTTCGCCTTGCTGTCTCCGCTAAGTAGGAAGATTTCGTAGCCATCGTTGCTGAGCGCCTGAATCTGCTCATGGGCATCAGAGCGTGTTTCTTCGCCAGTAGAAAAGGTAGTTAGTACCTTTCCGTTCAAGGTGAAGCTTGTGTTCGCGCTGTCACCGGCGCCCGCCCACTTGGCTTTACCAAGTCGATAGCGGGAGTTTTCAAGAAGCATTTCGACGCCTCGGCCGGGATACTCGACAACGTCCCCCTTGGAATCTAGGGCGACGGACGAAGTGCGCAATACTTTCGCGATAGCATTGCTGGTCGGGTGTGAGCTCCGCGATACCAATTGATAGAGAGCTTGCTGGTGTTCGGAGCTAAGTTCAGAAATGTTCTGTGGGTTCTCAATGCGTGTATCGCCGGTTGTGAGAGTGCCAGTCTTGTCGAAAACGATTTTGGTGATATTTCGAGCCTGGTTCAGGAAGTTCCCGGAACGCAGGAACAGGCCCTCGCGTTTCAACCCACTCTGGACGAGTTGGTGGGCCAGAGGAGTGGCAATTCCAAATGCGCACGGACAAGTTACGACCAAGACGGCCGTGGCCACCTCCAATCCCATCACTGGATTTTGCGCACTCACTGCATAAATGAAAAACCCCAATGCGGCGGCGGTAAGGACTCCCGCTACATAGTATTTCGAGACAATCCTGGTGATACCGCCTTCGTGGGCCGCGAGTTCACAACTTTGAGATGGGCTGAGGAGTGAGTCCAAAGGGCTGGCATCCCAGTCCGAAAGGGCGCTCGCATCAATGGCAGTTTGACCTGCGTTAAAACTACCAGCGGGAAGTGATTGTCCGAACTTGTAGGTACCCGCGCTGCTTTCACCGCTAATCCAATCGGTTGAAATTTGCGCTGTATTGGAAAGTAACTTGCTCTCTACGGGGATCAAATCCCCAGGTGGAATAAGTAAGGTGTCTCCGCTGAGAATCTGAACACTGGGAATGGTTTCGACTGAACCACTGCGAACGCGTTTGGATCGCAGTCCGCTCGTTCCATCGTTTTTGAGCAGCCTATCTCGGTTGGCGGCGAGAACGCGACCTTGTAGATATCGCCCTACGAGCATGAGCGCAATAAAGACGCTCACACTGTCCAAGTACATTGCGCTGTCGTGTCCGGTCCAAAACCCCCAGCTGGATCCGGCAAAGGCCAACACAATACCCATGCTAATGGGAACATCGAGATGGAGAATGCCATTGCGCAAGCCCGCGATTGCAGAGCGCATAAATACTGGCCCTCCGACTAGAACGGCGAGCGTGGACAGTCCGTAGATTGTAGATCGGAAAACCTCGTAGAGCCGGCCTTCGTTGAGCCCCAAGTAGAGGGCAACCGACAGCATCATTGCATTGATGGCGAGCGCCACGCAGATGCCCAGCCGCAAGAGCAATCCGTCTGCTTTTCTGTCGTGGCTCTTTAGCGCGGGCCCGAAACGATAGCCAAAGCGTTCTACTTGACGAATCCAGCCCTCAAGCGGGAAGGCCTCATCTACCCAGAATTCGGCGATCCCCAATGCTGGGTTGATATCGAGTTTGAGAGCACCGGCATGCTTGGAAAAGGTTTTTTCCAATAGCCATACACATGCACTGCAGTGAATTCCTTGGATGTCCAATCGAAAGTGCCGCAGACCATTGTCCGAAGTGCCATTGTCCGAAATGTCGAGAAGACCGTCGTCGATCCAACTCAGGTCTCGCTCACTGTCCGGGAGATCGACAACGGGAGCGCCTTGCCCATTCTGAAGTTGGTGGAAGCGTCCGAGATCTTCGTCGCGCAAGAGTTGGTACACCGTCGCGCAACCCTGGCAGCAAAACTGATGCCGTCCTGATGGCGACATGGCCAGTCCGCAATGCAAGCAGCTGGCCCGGGCGTTCATAGTCCCATTCCCGAATGCAAGGGGCAGTGTTCTACCGCAGGGCCGGAGCCGGACGCATTGTCCGATTTTGCCATGCCGAAAGGCCGCAAGACAAAGAAGGCGGCGGCGAGAACTAGGAAGACTGAAAAGATACGGTTCCGTGCCGGCTTGTTGCGCAAGAGCCTAGCGATGATTCCACTGGCCAGAAAACCCAAGCCGCTAGTGAGCGCGAACAGACCCATGACCAATCCACCGGACAGGGCTCCGCCACTACTGGCGGCCAAAACCAATCCACTCCAAAGTGCCGCGCAAGGCAGTAGCAGACTCATAGCGCCGAGGATCTCGGGGCGTTTGGGCAGGCGACTGAGCACCCGCGCGATGAGAGTCTTTTTGCTCTGCTTGATGGTTAAGAGTTTTTCTGGGGAATTCGCCTTCGAAGTTTTTGGCCAATGTTGATAGGCGGCATAGAGCATGACGGCGGCGAGAGCCCAGGAGAGCGCGAAAACGGCGGCGGAATTCCACAGCAGTCCGAGGACCGGCTTGCCCACAGCGCCCATCGCCACGCCAGCCAGAAGATAACTCGCAAATCGGCCGATCTGGTAGCGGGTGAGACCCGAGGGCGCCAGTCGGCTGGCATAGAGGCCAACAGGACCACACATCAATGCGCAGTGGGGCGCACTGAGAATGCCTGCAAGCGCTCCAGCTGTGACTAGTTCCAACATCGGTGTCTTGTGTGTGCGGAAGCAGGAACCAGGCCGGTGATAACTGGTTGAAAAAATGAGGGGCTAGAGAATTTCAGCGCAAAGGATGCACAGTTACTTGGCGCAAACGCAAAAACTGCACCTTCGTGTACTAGTGTTTTTAGGCATTTACCCACCATTGTCCCATCACCTCGGGTGTTTCCCGACCCTGGAAAGCTATCGGCGTGTTTGGGAAAAAGTTGAAAGGCATTTTTGTGCATCGGCTACTCGCTTGGATGCATGCCTAGATCTAAAGGTTTTGTCCCCTCTCTCGTTCAAAAGCACTGACAAACTCCGAGTCTTGCTCACGTAAGAGTTCGAGGTCAACACGGCCACTGCGGGTCATGCAGTCATAGGAAAAGATATGAGGTGGTGGACCGAGCTTGGAATCCATGTTTTCAAACCAAATTCGACTTGTCTCAGCCGCACGTTGCAACTTCTCGACGGCCGGACGACGAGTACTCTCAAACTTGGGCAGCGCTTCGGCGACGGAATCAGTAGTTCCGAGACATTCAAAAAGAGCGATGGAATCCTCCATTGCCAGTTTCGTTCCCGAGCCGATTGAAAAGTGAGCTGTGTGCAAAGCGTCCCCTAACAGTACAATGTTTTCGTAGTGCCAGTTTTTGTTTTTTACTCGGCGGAAGTTGATCCATTTCGAGTTGTTGGACATCAGTGATTGCCCCTCGAGCTCACTTGCGAATATCTCTGATAGCTTCGATAGCGACTCCGCTTCGGACGCGTTGTCGAGCCCCGACTGTCGCCAAGTTTCTTCGGTGCACTCCGCGATAAACGTACTGGTGTCGTCGCAAAAACGATAGGCATGGCAAGCGAATGCACCCGCCTTGGTCTCTGCAAAACCGAGTGTCAGCCCAGTAAAGAGGTGCTTGGTACCCAGCCAAATGAACTTATTGGTACCCACTTGAATTTCAGGTTCGAATCTGTCTTGATATTTTGTCCGGACAAGGCTGGAGATTCCATCCGCTCCGATTAGGAGGTCGCAGTCCCGCAATGAACTCGGATCGTCAATCTCAGTTTCGAAGTGAAGTGAGACACCCAACTCGATGGCTCGCTCTTGTAGCGTTTGCAGGATTTTCAGCCTGGCTATCGCAGAAAATGGATTGCCTTTTACCCGGACTTCGTCGCCGCGGTAAAGCATGACGACATCGGTCCAATTTACGAGTTGTTCTTGCAGCCGCTGATACGCAATCGGATCGCTCTCACCGAGATAGGCTAGTGTCTTGCTGGAAAAGACCACTCCCCAGCCCCAGGTTTGGTCTGCTGACGTGCGTTCGTAGAGATTGATCTCGATACTGCTATCTCTCGCTTTCATCAAAATAGCGAAATACAGCCCAGCAGGGCCTCCACCGACAATATTGATTTTCACAGCGTACCCTCGTAGTTAAAGCGAAGCCGGTTTTGTAACGCTTCTGGCAGTGTCGGCAAAGCGGAGCGTTGAACAAGATAGGTTGGCAAGTCGAAGAGGTCGGTAAAGACTTTGTGCTTGTCCGCAGCAGCCTGTAAATACTTGTGTCCGGATGATCCGCCGGTGCCGATTTTTCGTCCGATCATGCGATGCACCATAATCGCGTGTCGTTGTCGCCAAGCGGTAAAGAGTTCGTCGATGTCGACCAAGAGTCGCAGCATCTTGTGAGGAAGCTGAAGAGCGGGAAAATCCCGATAGAGTTCGATAAAGAGCGCAGCGCTCATAGCCCTATGGCTGAGGCGCCGCAATCCTTGTTCTTGCAGCTTGGCGTACTCTTTGGCATCAATAATGCTCAAAATTGTTGTCCGAGTTTGCTCGAGCATCTTCAGTTGTGCATCTCGTTGCGCATCGCTGAGCAGCGAATTGTTGCTGATGATATCGGCATCACCCGCAAGCATCGCGTCGACTGCTTGTTTGTACTCTTGCCAAAAATCGTAACCCTCTTGGTCGAGAAAGGGAATGCGCTCTAGCCAACCTTCAACCAGATCAAAGAGGCTGGGTTGCGCTTCGTTGTCTGCAATTGTTTTCTGTTCTCCCTTTTGCAAATGCGTGTGGTACGCAGCACCATCTGCAAGTGTTGCTCTGTCATCGGGGCGTAGACCCAATGTCGATTCAATCAATCTGAACTGGACACTCTGAAAGCCGGACGCTGGCACCAGGTAATCACGGAAATCAAGAAAATCTAGTGGCGTCATTGTTTCCAAGACACTCAGTTGATCGAGTAGCAGACGCTGAATTTCCACAACCCGTTCAAAGCGAGCGACAACGAAGCCCATACGTGTCTCGTCG
>JAESTW010000156.1 GCA_016763395.1 Kofleriaceae bacterium | reverse complement strand
GGTTTCGACATATCATTGGGGTGCTTTACAAGGTCTGTGCCAAGCAAAGGCGCTTGGTGAAGCGGGAATGCTCTTCGCGAAGTTCTTGACCTCCGCAACTCGCGCTATCCAGGCTTACGCCCAAGTCATATCAAGTAACCGAATCGCAGCGTCCGTACAACCAGCGCCGAGTAAATCCTGAGTCGAAATCTCACACGTTGGCCCGCTGGCGTTGTCCAGAGCCATACGATACGCAGGATCATAGTGAACGCTGAGCAAGCGCTCGACAAAGTGCCCCCATTCTCCAGCTTTGGCAAACTCCCCCCACTTGTCTACCTCCTCATTTCCGTGGCGTTTACTCAACCACTTGAGCTTTTGCATGATGCCCTCGGGCTTCTCTTGCCAGTGAGAATATCTCGCATTGAGATAATCCACTCTGTCTGCCATAGGGACCTGCACTTCAATTCGCATGCTCTGGCGCAGCATCTCAATAAGCGCCTTCGGACAAAAGACCTTGCCTATCTTGGCGCTTTCAGCCTCGGTCCAGACAACTCGGCTCGGGTCCATGGTCGAAAGCATATGCCAAAGCCTGGTTTCAAACTTCTTCTGACTGAGGTTCTGTCCGGCCTCGGGCTCACCCAAGAGCGAGCCTTGGTGATTGGCCAAGCCTTCCAAGTCCAAGACCTGTTCGCCTCGCTCGTGCAAATTCTTGAGTATCTCGGTCTTGCCGGTCCCAGTTAGGCCGGCCAATACCCGATACTCGAAGTTCTTCGGAATCGTGGTGAGGTCGCTGAGCACACGCGTGCGATATGCCTTGTACCCGCCTTCCAAGAGAGTGATCGGCCAACCAACCTGGTCCAATACCAAGGCCAGAGAGCGAGAGCGCTGTCCGCCGCGCCAGCAATAAATGAGTGGTTTGTATCCCCCCGGCTTGTCCGACAAATGCGATTGGATGTGCTTGGCGATATTGACGCTCACCAATGCTGCGCCGATTTTCCGTGCTTCGAAGACAGACTCCTGCTTGTAAATTGTCCCGACCTGCTCCCGCTCGCTATCGGTCAACACTGGCAGATTGATGGCGCCCGGCAAGTGATCTTCGGCAAATTCAGAGGGCGCGCGAACATCGAGTATCTCGTCGTATCGGCCAAGTTCAAGTTCACTGGCTGCAATCGTTTTCATCGTCTTACTCTTGTGGAGTGGAGTTATTGTTTCGCTGCACCCAAAACATGATGGGTACCGTGAGCGAAGCTAGCACAGCCATTCCATAAGCCAAGGGCAATACTGTGCCGCCAAATGCACGGCCAATACCAATCCCGAAGACCAGGGAAATGTAGGTTGATAGCGAGGCGATTACTGCTGATGCAGTTCCTGCAATGTGCCCCAAGGGTTCCATGGCTAGTGCATTGAAATTGCCAAACAATATGCCGATGCAGAAGAAGGCGACTACCAAGAACGAGAGTAGTGTCCACAGCGGTGGATGGCCGTGAAATGCGGTGGCAAGCCCCGCGAACACAAGCGAGCTGGCTGCCAAAACAATGACAGCTTGCAGCGAGAGCCTGAACATTCCCAATCTCTCCACAAGGCGACCGTTGACCAGCGAGGCCAGGCCAATCGTTAGCGCTAGCCCGCCGAAGCAGGCAGGAAACCACTGTCCGACTCGGTACATGTCTTGAAATATTTGTTGCGCAGAATTTAGATACCCGAGAAAGGCGCCGAAGATAAAGCCAGCGGCGATTGTGTAGCCGAGCGCGCTTTTGTTTCTCACGGTTTCGAGGACAGCCGCGAAAACCCGCTTTATCGAAAACGGCAATCGGTGCTCTTCTGCGAGCGTTTCGGGCTGCCGGAGCCAAAACCAAACAAATGCGATCATGCCCTGAATCAGAAGCAAGACGTAAATCCCCCGCCAATGGGCGAACGACAAGATGGCTTGTCCGATTGCAGGTGCAAAGGCCGGTACTACGATAAAGACCGCAAGCACACTCGACATAATCCTCGCCATCGATGCGCCTTTGAACTGATCTCGAATCGCGGCGACGGTCACAACCTTCGGACCAGCAGCGCCGACTCCTTGCAATACTCGTCCGACCAACATGGTTTCAAAGTCCGTTGCAACCAGCGCCACAACACTGCCAATCATAAAGATGACTAGCCCGAGATAAATCGCCGGTTTGCGTCCCCAGCTATCCGAGAGCGGTCCGAAGAACATCTGTGCAATCGCCAGACCTAAGAATAGTGCCGAGACAATGAGTTGCGCATCATTGGCCGATTCTACACCAAGCTCTTCACCAATCTGGGAGAGTGCTGGCAACATGGCATCGATCGACAATGCCACAAGAGAAATCATCAGCGCGGCGAGAGCGATAAACTCTCGCCGCGACATCGCGTTCGAATCCGTCTTGGAGCCTATGTCGTAAACTTCAGACATAACAAGCTTGCTCTGATTGTCAGCGCTCGAAAGGTTTGGAACCAGAGCAATGAGCGGGAAGACCGCTAGAATTGATATTCTAGTCCGAGGTTGATAAGTCCCAGATACTGATTGTAGACACCGGCATGATCGGGAACGGAACTGGGCGAGTCAAAACCAATCCCATTGCCGTCAACATCTCGCTCACGAGGAGCAACATCACGCTCGAAATAGTAAACATGGGTGTAGCTCAAGTTGACGAGCATGTTGTCGTTGATCTTCATGCGTCCACCGATACTTCCGACGATCTTGTCCTGGTCAAGAAGAGAAGGATCGATTGATCTGTCCGGGACAGCGCTAGAATCGTAGGTGAGTCCGGCAGTGATCTCTTTGTCCTCGTCGAGCCAGTAGCTTCCACCGAGGCGAAGTCCAAAAGTATCGTCCCAGTAGCGGGGAATGTTGACAACAACTCCTTGATTTTTGTCCGTCGCCGCGCCGTTGTCGTCAAAGTCGCAGTTGGAAGCTGGGTCGTTTGCGTCCTTCAAACACTGATATCGAAATACCGACCATCGAGTATAATCTGCGACAAAGCGAACTTCGAGGTTGTCCTTTGGCTTGTAGCGGAAGCCCAAACGGGTGATATCGGGTAGTTCTTGAACAAAGTCAATTTTGGATGAATCTGAATCGTTGTTGCCGAATTTTTTGTTGAGGTTTCCCTCTTGGCTGGTCTCTCCAAATCCTGGCTGACTCTGATAGGAAAGCCCTATCGAAAAGTTGTCCGAGGCTTCCCAGAGTAGTCCGAGGCCTGCGGCGACCGTAATACCTTTTACGTCAACATGGCTGCGGCCCTCGATGAGTCCAACCGGGCCAACAATGTCGTCGTTGCCAGATGCGTTGCGAGCACGAATCGTATTAACCGATTGCGAAACTACACTAAAGGAGGCACCAAAGCTCAGTCGTGGTCCGGGCAAACGGTATGCAACAGCGCCACTAATGTAGACCTCGCGCAAGAGTCCTTGCATCGTCGAGAACCGCGCCACGCCATCGACTGCACCAGGATATGCTTCGCTATCTCGGTACTCATCGTTTTGATCCCAGTCAGCTTGTCCGCCAAAAGGAGCAAAAAACGCGAGCCCGACGCCGAGATTCTCGACTCCCAGATCACTGGCAACTCCGAGGAAAGGAGAAACGATTACGTTGGAGAGAGTAGCCTTACCGGAGTTTGCGGTGATCGCATCGGTGGGTGTTCCCAACTCTCCGTCGGCAACGTTGTTAATTGCCTCAACTGGCCGGTTGTACTCAACGTTGCGGTAGATGAATACGCCCTCTGCAAAGATCCGCGTCCCTGAGCCCAACGCTAACGCTGCTGGATTGTAGTAAATCGCTGTTGGGCTATCGCTAGTTGGATACGCTTGCTCACCACCAAATCTTGCCGAAGCAAAACCACCAGCCGACACCAGACTTGGTGCCAAACACAGTGTCGAAAATCCTATCAATCCGCCGAGTAAACGATGCATAATCATAATTCCATTGCAGGGGGCCAAACGCTTGACATTGCGCTCGGTCGATTCTTCAATGGGGAACCTACCATGTCAAGTTCATACAAAACCCTTTTTGGAGCCGCTATTCTCGCAATCTGTGCCTCTGGCTGTCCCGACCCGGCCAAGAGTTTTAGTGATTTTGACAAACGCGTGATCGATGCGGGCAAGACCGTTGTCGGAACCGCTTGTGGCGGTGAGCTTCCCGACATCAGTGGTGAGTTTTACTTGCAACTCGCTCCATCGCTCGCGCCAACCGCGTTGCTTCAATTTATTGCGACGACGACTTTAGACAAAACCGTAGACCCCGCACTTCTCACTCTGACCTTACAACCACTGTGCGCGCAAGAAGCTCAGTGCACTCTCAGGCAGCCGATTGGTAACCCTTTCACGGTCATGAGTATTGAAGTGAACGAGCAATGCCAATTTGAAACTGACATTACTGGCATGCCTGTTCCTGGTGGAGCCAATGCCATCAGTGGTTCTGATCTAATCGGCAACCTCGTTATGCTCGGTAACATTATAGAACCCGATTTCTACTGCGGAATCATCAATGGTGAGGCTATTGTTGGTGGTGCTGGAATCCCCATCGATGGCTCGGACTTCGGTGCTGTCCGAATCACTCCAGGTACGCTCGGGGACAGTCTTCAGCAGGAGAGGCCAAGTGCCGAATGGACGCTCCCGTCGATGCGGGAGTCCCGGACGCGATGCCAGCTGATGCGGGAGTATCGGATCGAGGAGGAAGAGGCCCTGGCAACCGAGGGGTCCGGCATCGTCCCGGTCAGAGACTCGAT
>JAESTW010000155.1 GCA_016763395.1 Kofleriaceae bacterium | reverse complement strand
GCTTCTGTGCTCGCGCCATGCTTGCATACTCGATTGCGACTCTAGAATCGGTCGTTTTGTCCTTGGCACTGGCGCCATTCGCAGCTTCCGCCGCGCATTCTACGGCCGAGCGCCCTGCACCGCGAACTTGATCGCGCAGTTGTCCAACGAGTTGAGTCACGAGCTCTTGCTTGTCCATCTGGTCAGTTGACTAGCTTGCTGCGGCTAAGGCAAGAAAACGCCATCACTCTAACCTTCTTTTGACGAAAAAGACTCGTGACTGTCGAGCTAGGACCGAATCCAGCGCCAAACTTCGGACAAGCTTGGCTTTTTACCGTAGGAGAGAATCCCGACTCTGTAGACCTTGGCCGCAACATATATTGCGCCTATCAATGAGACAGCCAAGATGGCCAGTGAAATGAGAATTTCACCTACGCTAGCCGCCCCGAGGACGTAGCGCATCGGCATCAAAATTGGGCTGGAGAAGGGAATCATAGTGAGCAGCTCCGCCACTCCGCCACGAGGATCGCCAGCGACGATTTGCACGCAGAGAACGGGAATCATGAGCAGTAGCATCACCGGAGCTTGCGCCTGTTGCGCCTCTTGTTCACTGTTGACCATCGCGCCAATAGCCGCGTAGAGAGCCGCGTAGAAGAAAAAACCCATAAGAAAGTACGCGATGATAACTGCAATGGCACCAATCCCGAGTGCGGGCAGCTCGAATTGTCCGGCCCCGGGCAGGCCAAAGAGACCTAAGACTTCTTCTCGGAAGGTGATTATCAATCCAGCCATGACTCCCCACAGGAGAAGCTGAAAGAGCCCAACACAGCCGACGCCGACAACTTTGCCCAACATCAGTGGCATCGGTTTGATGGAAGAAACGATGATCTCGACAACTCGATTGTTCTTCTCGAGAATGACGCTGCGCAAAACTGCCGTGGCGTAGAGAATAATGGACATGTAGAGCAAAAACATGACCGCGTAGCCAACAATAAACGAGGCCGTACCGGACGCGCTGCCACCATCTCCTGTGGTTTGCTCGGTTTTGAATTCCGTCCCCACAAAGAGAGTGGCAATTGCCACCTCGCCGAGTCCCAAGTCCTTACCGCGGGTTCGAAACACCGCGTAGTCGACAATTCGGGCCAATCCCTTGGTCACCATGGGGTTGGCCGTGTTGTCCCCGCGATACCAAACCGTTCCGCCACTGAGGACATCGCTGGGAATCTCTAAGTACCCGTCGATTTCTTCGTCGGCGATGCGTTTTTCGAGAACCTCGCGCGACGTGTCCGAAGCCACGCTCTCCATTTTGAATTTCACACCACGCGCATCGAGTTCGATGTTCATTTGGCTGCCGATATCACGACCACTCTTGTCGACCAGTTGAACGTGAAAGCCCTCTTCGGCGCTTTGCAACGCCAAGTACACGGGAATTACAATCGCGGCGATCATGCCGATGGGCCCCAAGATAGTTACGATGGCAAACCACTTGGTTCGCACACGCTCCAAGAACTCTCGCCGGGCGACGACCAATGCCTGCTTGTTGATCATGTTCGGGCCCCTCGAGACTCTTCGCGCTCGGCGACTTCAGTGCCCGCGAGCTGTCCGACGGTATTGACGAAGATCTCATGCAAGCTCGGACTTCGGTGCTCAAAACGTCGCAGCTGCAGCCTTTCTTTCACAAGCTCGGCCAAGAGTTCACCGGACTCGTGTCCATCCTGCAACTGCACCTCCACCATAGCGTTACTTGTCGTGCGTATCTTCACCATCTCAGAAGCGAGTACCGTCGCCAAAGCGCGCTTTTGCTCTTCGTCACTGGCGAAGGCCAATTGCACAACTCCCTCGGACGCCGCATCGCGCTTTAGGTCCGCTAGTTTGCCCTCAAGCGCGAGCTTTCCCCGTGCCATGATGCAAACCGAGTCACAAATTTCCTCGGCTTGATCCATGAGATGCGTTGAGAAGAGCACCGTTTTGCCGGCATCTTTTTGGGCCAACACGATGTCCTTTAAAACCTCAGCATTGATAGGATCGAGACCACTCCAAGGTTCATCGAGAATAAGTAACTCGGGGTCGTGAATGAGCGCTGCTGCAAATTGAACCTTTTGCTGCATGCCTTTACTTAAGTCTTGCACCTTGTTGTCGTGCCAATCCTGAATTTTGAGTCGCTCGAGCCAGAGTCCAGCTTGCTTGCGAGCCTGCTTGCGCCCCAGTCCTCGTAATTCCCCGAAAAATACCAAGGTCTCGGTGACTTTCATCTTCGGATACAGACCGCGTTCTTCTGGCAGATACCCGATGCGTTGGGCCGCTTCCATGCCCGGACGCAAATCGCCCAAGAGACGAATCTCACCGCTGTCCGGCATCAAAATGTCGTTGATCATGCGGAGCGTGGTCGTCTTGCCTGCACCGTTGGGGCCCAATATACCGTATACCGATCCGGTCTTGACCTCAAAGCTGAGATCACCCACCGCCACAAAGTCGCCGTATTTTTTGGTGACATTCGATACAGAAACACTACTAGAAGAATTGTTCATTGATGGATAGCTTCGAGGTCAGTGAGGTTGCCACGCCCCAAGAGGTAGAGAACCGCCATTCGCACAGCGACTCCGTTTGCAACTTGCTCCAGTATGACCGAGCGGCCGCTATCCGCCACGTCCGGCATCATTTCAACCCCACGATTTATCGGCCCGGGGTGCATGATGATGGCATCGTCTTTGGCCAATGCTAAGGTCCGGGCGTTGAGTCCAAAGTAGCGCGAATACTCTCGGGTATTGGCAAATCGCGATGCGTTCTTGCCGAGGCGCTCATTTTGGATTCGCAACATCATCACCACGTCCGCTCCTTCTAGCGCATCTTCAAGCTTGTGGCATACCCGGACACAGGAGCGAGTGAGAGCCCCGCCAATCTCGGTGATACTGCGAGGAATTAGGGTTGCAGGGCCGCAGACTCGAATGTTTGCCCCCATCTTGGCCAGCGCCAAGATGTTGGACCGAGCCACTCTAGAATGGTCGATATCGCCGACAATGGCCACTTCTAGTCCGGCGATGCTACCTTTGTGAGTGCGAATCGTCGCGCAGTCCAAAAGTGCCTGGGTGGGATGTTCGTGGGTGCCATCACCCGCGTTGATTACGGCACAATCCACATGTTTGGCGATGAGAGCGGGCGCCCCGGACGCCGAGTGCCGAATAACGATGACATCCGGGTTCATCGCCATCAAGTTCCGGGCCGTATCCAGCATGGTCTCGCCCTTGCTGGCGGAACTGCCCGAGCCGCTGATATTAATTGTGTCCGCGCTCATTCGCTTGCCGGCGATCTCAAAAGAGACACGTGTCCGGGTGGAGTTCTCCAGAAAGAGGTTTAGTACGGTCCGCCCGCGCAAGGTTGGCACCTTCTTGATCGCGCGCTCGTTGATTTCCCGCAAACTATCGGTCAAATCGAGAATCTGACCTATGTCGTCGGCGTCGAGATCCGCGATGCCGAGCAAATGCCGATGGGGAAAGACCCGCGCCGCCTTAGTTGGACTCATCGCTTCTCCTGGTTCGCAACACGACTCGGTCTTCTTCTCCCTGCTCCTTGAGAAAAACTCGAATCGAGTCATTTGCGGTGGTGTCGACCGTGACACCAATGTAGTCAGCCGCGATCGGAAGTTCTCTCATACCGCGATCGACGAGAGTGGCCAACTGGACCTGCCTGGGTCGGCCATAGTCCATCAGCGCATCGAGAGCGGCGCGGACAGTCCGGCCGGTAAAGAGCACATCATCGACTAGAACGATGTTGACTCCTGCCAAGCGAAATGGGAGTTCGGTAGTACCAACTTGCGGTCTGGGCAATCCGACAAAGACGTCATCTCGGTAGAGAGTGATATCGACTGCCCCCAAGGGAGGGCGATGATTTTCGATGGAATGCACAAGCTCGACCAGTCGCTCAGCCAAGTGCAGGCCGCCAGTTCGAATTCCGACCAGGGCGATGCTCGAAGCCCCTTGATTGCGCTCGACAATCTCATTCGCCATTCGGCGCAGCATTCGAGCGATTGCCGCAGAGTCAGCGACTTCCTGGCGATCCACTAACTGCACACACACTCGATATCCAATTTGACCAAGCTCGGTCAAGCAGCATGGTCTTCGAAATTGCGATATCCTTTGGGCAATGGAGCCAGCAGCCCAGGTAGGACAACTTGTTGACAACCGCTATCGAATTGCACGCCTGATCGGGCGCGGATCGATGGCTGATGTATTCGACGCCAGAGACGAGATCGCCAATCGTGATGTCGCGTTAAAAATCTTGCGTGGCCGAATCGCACAGGACAAAGAGGCGGTCATCCGGCTGCAACGCGAGGCCCATCTGCAGGAAATGATATCCCACCGAAACGTCGCTAAAGTGTACGGCGGCGGCAGTACGGAGTTTCGAGCTCCCTATCTGGTATTTGAGCTCTTGCAGGGAGTTTCTATGCGGCAGGTTGTGCGCAACCACGGCCGAGTCGCATCGTTTAAGGCCGCAAGTTATATTTGGCAGGCGCTGCAAGGCTTGTCCGCCGCGCACACGCTCAATATATTTCACCGCGACATCAAACCCGCCAACCTGATGCTCGAACCATCACCGGGGCCAGTAGAGCGCGTCGTTCTCATCGACTTTGGTTTTGCCACTCTTCAGGGCAGCGCTCGTCTGACCATGACCGGACACGTCGTCGGTAGTCTCGCGTATTTGGCACCAGAACGAATCGGAACAGCCGACCCGGGTTCTGCGGCTGCGGACATCTACGCCTTGGGAGTCATTTTCTTTGAACTCTTGACCGGACAACGCCCCTTTGTCGCGGACTCTGAGCTAAAACTCGTCACCATGCAACTGGAGCAGCAAGCGCCCTCATTGCGTGCTGTGGCCCCGGACGCGGACATTTCCCCTGCCCTGGAGAATGTCGTCCTGCGCGCCCTGGCCAAGGATCCAGCCGAGCGCCCTGCGTCAGCGGCTGCGATGGCAGTGGAGATTGAGCAGGCGATGGACGGCGGCTAGCCGTCGATCTCGGCGATCTTGTTGGACAGTTCCACACTCATTCCCATGGTGTGATAGCCCTTGTCGACGTAGATGACTGTTCCGGTGATTCCGCTGCTTAGC
>JAESTW010000154.1 GCA_016763395.1 Kofleriaceae bacterium | reverse complement strand
CCGGCCTTCTCAAGTACCCGTTGAGAAGCGAGGTTGCTCGCAGTAACGCCAGCAAGTAGCTTGGCGGTGATTCCAGCCTTGTCCCAACGTTTCAAAAAGCCGACTAGCACTTCGCTTGCATATCCTTGCCCCCACGCTGACTCGGCAAACACGTAGCCAACGCGCACCTGGCCCTCGGTAGCCGTCGCCATATCAGGAAAGAACATGAACACCCCGATGGGAGTTGCATCGCCCCTCGTCTCTACCAGAAACATCTTTCCTTCACTATCACGCTCGGCGATCCATGCTTTCGCGTTGGCGAGGGTCACGCCGGACTGCCAAGTCGGTGGAAGTTCACGTGTCACATTCTCGGTCAGCGCTACAGCCAAGAACGCAGCCAGTTTCGCATCACTACGACTTCGCCAACCAACGATTTGAAGTCTATCTGTCTCAAACTCCCACTTTTTCGCCTCCCAACTCAGACAGGAGTTCGACTGCATCCAGGTTGCCGGCGTCCACGTCCGGGCACGACGGGCAACTCTGTCCGCGACGATTTCTTGTCCGAATTCAACCGCATCAGGCGAGCGCGTCCGAAGCTGCAGAAAAAGGTCTGCATTCAGAACAGCTCGCAACCCCTGCGACTCACAAAAGGCCCCGATGAAGAAGCCACAGCGAGCGCAGCGTGCAAAATCCGCAGTCTTGGTAGCAAATTGATAGATCGAGCACTTGCCTGCGACACAAACGCTGCCTTGTGGGTCCGAGGTGTAGCGAAGGTGCTGCGGGGCACAATGATCGCATTGGCAGTGACGTACCGGCAGCTCATTTTTCTCGGTTTTCAGCGTTACCTGAACCTGGCCACAGTGACATGCTCCTTTTACTTCGGCCATCGCTACAGAACTCTCGTAAGCTCTATCACAACAGCAGGAAGCTCCCGCTCTTTCATCTCGGGGTAGAGGCCGTCCGGCAGCCCATTGAACATCTTGATTGAAAAGTGTTCAGAATCTTTCGTATGGAACTCGGTACGCCACGTCCACGCTGGGCCATCGCCCATGGAGTAGGTCCCGGACACCTTTGTGACACCATCGTCCTCGCTGCCAGTGCTAACCAATACATCCTTACTGTGCCAGGAGTCCACCCATTCGACTCTTACCCCTGTGTCGCTCTTTGCGATTTTGAAGCGTCCCGTCTGCGCCTTGCCTTCATAGCTCCATTGGTATTCCACCAGCCCGGACGAGACAACAAGCTTGATTTCTGACTCTTTAGGGTCCTCCGGGTACTTCGTCCAGAGTGTCTTCTTGCCATGCCAGCTTCCTTCTACATTCTTCATAAAAACTCCTTTTGTTCGTGGTTCAACCTTCGCCACAGCCTGAGTAGGCTCTCTCGGCTTCAGCTCTTTGCCACAGCCAACAAGTAAGACTAAGGACAACGTGAGTATCGGGCCACAGGACGACATGCGGTACTTTAGCTGAGGCTCACATCTTTCGTCCATACCTCAGACTTCTGTGGGATCAACTAGTAAAATCAATCACTTGTGATGGCACTGACTTTGCACTCTGGGCTCGGCATGAATTCGATGCCCAAAAAACTGTTTCTACTAGCCTCGCTTCTCTTTGCCACTGCCTGCTCAGGCGGCACTGGAGATAGGTCTGAAATTCGCACCCTCTCCAACGGAGAAACACTGCCAGCTGAGTGCGAAATATGCTGGGTCGACTTTGAGGCGTGTGCTGAGTCCGGTGTGAGCATCGAGCTGTGCGAGCAAGCCGTGATTAGCTGCGCAGAAATCTGTGAAGCGCCGCTGCCGCCCATTCAATGCGACCACTGCTTTGTAGGATATGAAGCTTGTGTTGATCAAGCAGTCGAAGGAATGCAAGACGTCGGCGATTGTGTTGCTGGCCTCGAATCCTGTCTAGGCAGCTGTGAGGATCCCAATCCTTGTATGCCTGGTGACGACTGTTGTGGTCCAACACCTTCGGACGGGCTTCCCAGTGGCGAGTGCCCACCCTCTTCCTGTGAGGATGTCTGTATTTCCGATTGTTACTATGACGTTGAGCCGCCAGACGGCATGGGTGACGAAATGCCACCTATCGATGGCTGTTTCGAGTCCTGCATGATGGGTTGTGAACCGCTGCCACCAGAGCCATGCGTAGAACTTTGCTGGACTTGTGATGCGATGGATGAGAACTGCGTGCCTGGTTGTGACTGGGTTTGCGAACCACCACCAGAGCCGTGCGTAACTGAATGTTGGGAGTGTCCGGCTGACGCTGAAGACTGCATGTCTGGATGTTCAACCGTTTGTAAACCCGAGCCTCCGCCAGAGCCGTGTACCGTCGTTTGTCCGACTTGCCCACAAGATGCAGAGTGTAAGTGTGAGGTCATCTGTGAGCCTGAGCCGTGTACTGGCACCTGCGAACAGGTCTGTGACATGGCCGGCAATTGCGAAACAGTTTGTTGGGATGATTGTGATGGCACTGACACGCCGGCGCCATCGCCCGCTGGTTAATCGCGAAGGGCTCCCGGCTCCGAAGGTGTCCGCGCCATAGATTGGACACACTTTGGACCGAGAAATATCAGCCAATCTGTCGACTGATGAACTATTCGCAATAACGACTAACACAGTCTATCGCTACGTTCATCACAGCATCTATCCTTGACACGCTCCACAACGTTTATATGATTGGGCGGCATGCAGATCATTGATGTTTTAGGGACGCGCCTCGCTCTCGTCACTGACGACCTTGTCTCTTATCATAAAACAGCAGCGGACTATTCACTTGAGATGGCTCCAACAAGTTCATCAAATGAAATTGCGAGCCTTGGCAACAAAATACATGGTTCCATCCCGGAGTCTTTGGTCTCTCTATTTCGAGAGCAAGGAGGATTTTCCAATACTGGCTTCGATACTTGCCTAGAGCAGGCAATACAGGTTTTTTCTGCCAAGAAACTGCTAGAGCGAGCGATAGGCCTGGTCGCGTTTATTGATGAGTTCTGGGGCGGCCGCCCTGAATTCACCGAGTCCTATAAGGAAGGTGAGATTGCTCAGCTCAACCATTCATATACCGTGTTTGGAGTTCGGGTCGTAAACGACGATTCCCATGACTTCTTCTACTTTGATACTACTGGGAATTTTGGCTCGGTTTTTCTCAATCAGAATGATTTTGAAACTGCCGCAAAAGAGTCCTTTAGTCCGATGCTGGAGAAAAGTCCTGCAAACATGAACCTAGAAGAACTCTTAAGCCAACAGATTGGCAAAATCTGCAGTGGTCTTGACGAGATGGAGAGATACTACGCTGAATAACTCGGACACAGATTCTGCTGAACACGCAACCTGACACCAGTTCCCTGGCATTCATAGACAAAGTTGAAAGTGGGTAGCCTACAAGTGATTGGCAACCGTCGGCGGGACGATGTTGCCCTTGGCTTGCAAATCGAGCGCGTCCGGATACTTCTTGTAGTGTGCCCGTACAACTTCTGCAAGCTCTAGCCGCCGCTCTGCTGTGACATGACTGCGAGTCTCCAACCCCAATACTCTGGCCAAGCTGCGTACAAGCTCGTTTTGCGGCGCTTCGACCTTCTCGGCCCAAGAGTTGAGAAGCCTGGCGTCAACATAGGCGGGCAGTGAGCCCATGATACCCTGATCGTTCTGCGTATGAACCAAGAGCCCCGAGGTTGTGCCTCGATCTAAGGTCAACACCTGAAATAGGTACGCGGTGTGATAGGCGAGTTGAGTCTGTTTATCAGCATCGGACACCTCTTGGTGTTTATCCAGTGCCTGCCCCAGGATTTCGATATAAGAGTTAATCGCAGCCTCACCGACAGTGCGAGTCAGCGCTGCATCTCGCTCAAAGTTCCCGGTAGAAAACCCCTCAAGATAAAAATGCGTCACCCCGCGATGGCGGTCTAAGGCGGGGATGGCAAAGTATCGATCGCCCTGCTTCGCTGCCGAGCCGTAATGCTCTGGTGCGGCCTTGCGCAATGCATCTTCAAAAGCAAAGGTTGCCTGCGCCTCTTCGATACAAGGGTTCAAATCGGCCATGAGCCTAAAGTATCCGGCGCCATCCCGCATCTCGGTCCAACTAAAATGCATGTGAACCGAGGGTGCTCGCGGGTTGCAAGGATGAATAATCGTGGACAAGGCATCGGCGGACGCAAGCTTTCGAGTCTTCTCGTCATCGTAGTGAATGCCCGATACATTGACCGCTGCCCGATTGAATAGTGAGTTCTCGACAGCCACATAGCGATTGCCACCACCGTGCCGCCCCTCATCTCGCAGCCATTCCACTCGCTGCAGCTTCTCACTCTCCCCGTGCTTGCTGCTCAGCGCGTCGAGCTTGCCCACAAAGAGGGCTTGCAACTCTTCAATGAGCTCCCTCGCTAGAGCAGAATTCGGTGACTTGGCGTAACTTCGCTGCATAGCGCCAGCATACGCACTAAGTGAGTCGTATTCGAGGGCTGGATCTGCTATCTACACCGCTGATTT
>JAESTW010000153.1 GCA_016763395.1 Kofleriaceae bacterium | reverse complement strand
TTGAGAGTTTGCAGCTCCATGTCTTCTGGCTGCAAGGAGCGTTCTCCCCGAATAAAGGGCCCCCAGTCCCCTTTGGGGACATCTGCAACCCAAACCCGGGATGGCATGTCTCCTCGTTTCACTGCAATACGTTCTTGGTGGCGGATCCAACGATATTCCCAGAAGCGGTGGTTGGTGCCCAATGGAATTCGTATCCGTGCACTGATAACCGTCTCAGAGTACTTCTCTCCCAATCGTTGAAAAGCGGCAGCGACCTCTTCGGTCTTCCAAGATTGCCCTTGCGTAACCCGGCTATGTAACACGGCCCAATTATTTCGCCGCTTTTCCTCCAAGACACCGGGTGCTGTGTCGTACTCAACCGTACGAATTTTACCATTAGTAGAACTCGGAGGATTTTCGTATCGCTCTTCAATTCGCACATTGAGGAACGCGCGTCCCGCTTCCGAATGATTGAGCGCAGCATAAGATCCCCTACCTCGGCGGGTAACACGACGGATTGCGTCAACGTCATCCGGCATCTTACCTGAGTATTTGTAGTCCAGTATCCTCACCAAGATAGGGTCGATTAGCGCGGGATTAGTGATCGCGTAATACCGATCCCCTCGAAAGTGATTGTGCTCGTCCTCAATCAGTTGTCTGCGAGCAATTTCCCAAGCCGCTTCAGTCCCCCGATCAATGGGAGCAGCGTCATGCGCATTGTTTTTGGTCTTTGAGGTCGTATCGACCTCGGGCTCATGCTTCTTAAGCGTACAAGCAAAAACAAAATGAAAGCAAATAGAACAAACCGCACCAGTAAATTCTACCCCTTGTTGCTAGCCTGAGGGGTTTACCAGGGACGAAAGAAACGCTGAAGGCTAGCCACTTGAAGCCCACTGCTTGGGGTTGAGCTTGTCTCTTTTCGTCATCAATCTGAGACATATCCTGTCTTTGCTATAGAGTTGGCGAATGGATGAACGAATCTCTCAGCTCTCCAACTGGTGCATTGAGCAAACCAGTAATGATGAGTGTGATTACGAGCTAAGACTTGTGTCTGGCGTGCCACTATCTGATGAGGAGTTAGATGCGATTCCACGCTATCCACTCGACTTTTCCTTCGAGACACCAAGCGAATATCGCCCCGAAGCGTTCACAGTCCCGAAACGTTATCGACAGCTACTTTCCATGTCCGGCGGATTTCGAATTGAATATCGAGCCAAGTCTGTAGATGAGGGACAGAAAAAGTGGAAGGTCTGGCCGCTCGTTGAATTGTTTAGACCTGGAACGTGTGAGGCAGCCCATTACGGCGATGCCCCGACTCTCTGTGACTCGTGGGTCACAGCAGAGACCGAACTCGATGATCGCGAGATCGACCTTACCCGATTCATCTCTTTCGCCAATGCAGGCATAAGTGGTGTCGCATCACGCTGGTGCTTTCTTATCGGAACGGACTCAAAGGAACCGGAAATTTACCTTGAGGACAACGACGATGAGTGTGTCATTGGGCATTGGGCTGATACAGGTGAGTGGATCAGCGACGACACTGAGCCCTTCTTCTCAAGCTTCTCAGAATGGTTGGATGTGCTAGTGGATGTAGTCACTCGCAGCACCTTTGATATTAAGAACAATGATGAGTTTATTGCCGAAATTTTTCAACACACCCAACAAGAGTAGCACTCTGAGGTAGTCGCGATGGTTGCAACGAGGCTATCCTTACCAACAAATCGTGCCGTTGGTTGGAAACGCTACTGTGGGCCAGCCTACGTCCAAGAGTTCACCTCCACTGAGGTCATCCCCGCTATACACTCGCAAACCTCTTGCGCCAACAGTATTGTCGGACACGACCAAGGCACCGTTCGGACACACTGCAACCCCGGCCAGATCGTCTCCAAGTCCGGGGAGTTTTAACTCTTGAAGCACACCATCTTTTAGCTCGTGCAATGATGCCAATCCAAATGCAATGGACTTGACGAAATACACAGAGCCCGCTCCAGCCGCTATCTCATTGGCATATCCTCCCAGTTCGCGGTTGGTGAGTTCACAGGGAAGAACACGGGGAGGAGAGGTTTCAATCCGCTCCACACATCCGCTGCCTTTCGCCTGTGGGTCGAATCCAAGCGGACTGAGAACGGTTGAGACCAATAGGTCGCCACCTGGGTCTTGCTTGAGAAACGAAACAGGATTGGCAGCCTGGAGTTCAATAGTCGTTTCAATCGACTCACTGGCGACATCCACAACTGTAATGACACCCGGGCCTCTCGCACTAAAATCAGGTTTCAAAAGCTGGCAAGTAACAAAGAGTTTCTGGCCGACTGCGAATATCGACGCGCAATTGGCGTTCCCGTCCGAATCTAGTCTGGAGAGATCGACCTCTGCCTGTACTCCTGCGGACAAATCAAGCAGGTTGAATCGAATAACTTTGCTTGTCCCGTAGAGAACTACGAAGAGCGAGTCTCCGACAATTGC
This sequence comes from Kofleriaceae bacterium, assembly GCA_016763395.1. Classification (GTDB taxonomy): domain Bacteria; phylum Myxococcota_A; class Polyangia; order Haliangiales; family Haliangiaceae; genus NORP324. The sequence continues at coordinate 1,354 of JAESTW010000153.1, read as the reverse complement.
AGCGTCTTGCGGGTTTGAGCCGGGGCCGGTCGACGCTTGTCCGACTAGCTGCAGGTCTCTGTTGAGCACAGTCACTGTATCACCGCCAAAGCGATCGAGCACTACCAGTTTGTCGCCAAGCGCGCGCAGCACAGGATCCCCGCCAGCAACGCCGACAACCGCGTTCACAGTGACGCGCATCGAAGGAAGCTGGACCACGGTTAAGACACCATTGCCGGAGAAATCACCACCAACGCTAATGATGGTGGAGACCTCGCTCGGATTGGCATCGATGGCAACACCAGCAGCATCACCCGAGCCAGTGTCATCAGAGCTACAAGCGAGTGCCATCGCCACAAAAGAAATGAGAAGTATTCGCATTACAGAGCCCATTGCAGGTTGAGATAGATCGAGCGGCCCGGCAGTGGAAAGCCGTGGACATCGCTCAGTGGCAAAGGAGTCCGCGTCAAGTCGGGCGAAGGAGAGGGACTGAGCGCAACATCTTCGGAGCGCACGTTGAGCAGGTTCTTGACCTCCAAAGATAGTGTTAAATCTCGCATGACGGCCGCCTTAATACCACAGCCCAAAAGTGTCCGCGGAGGAAGTTCCAAGCTATTGAGTTCGTCCAAAAAGTTTCCACTCACGCGCAATGCGTCGGCCCACAGGACCAGGAGACGCCCCCTTGGTTCAAAGGCGGAATCAACTCGCATAAAGAAGCGATTTTCAGGGCGACCGGGAAGTATCTTGTCGTTGCTTAAGTCGTCTGAACGTTTTCGCGGGTCCAAGAAACTGTAGTTTCCAGTCACCGTCACGCGCTTCCAGAAACGTGCCGATGCAACCAGTTCGCTACCCAAGATGCGCGCCCCGTCCAAGTTTCGAGCTTGAGAGACAAAGCCATTTCCGGTGAGAAATACGATCGGGTTTTCTGGCCTCGACACGAAGATCGCCGCCTCGCTGTAGATGCGATCAATAAAAGAGTTTTTGCTATTCGGCGCCCAAACAATGCCGAGGTCGCCAGTCAGTCCGACCTCCGGACGAAGCTCTGGGTTGCCAAGAATAAACCCTCGGTCTCCGAACATCTCGACCAAGGTGGGAATGCGCAAATATCGCCCGCCGCTTGCCTTCAATGCGACATCATCGGCAACTCGGTAGCGTACCGTTGCCCGTGGACTGAGATACCAATCGCGTTGTACCGCGGCACTTGCAGATGTGCCCTGTGAGAAGACATCTCGGCTTGGCAAAGTTCGCAGAATGTCCGCACGCAGTCCCAGATCTACAAACAACTTCCCCTCTACGACTTCGACTTCTTCGGACAACGCAACACGCAGTCCCTGGCGATTCCCCGATGCTGAAGGGCGCTGCGTATCGCTTGCTG
>JAESTW010000152.1 GCA_016763395.1 Kofleriaceae bacterium | reverse complement strand
TGCCGCTGCTGGCTGGTCCGCACGAACCACCTTCGCTGGCTGCAAATCACTGTCAGAATTCGCCTTGTCCTTCTTACAGCCTGGGCTGACGAGTCCAAAAAGAGCTACTACGAACCAGATACGCTTCATGCCCCCGCTTTAGCACGTTTGTTATGCACAGATCCATCACCACTTTTCTGTAGTAGGCTGCCCCCGTTGAAAGCTCTCGGCCTGCTCCTAAGTTGAGAGCCACCTTACTTGAGAGCGTTACCTTTGAGAGCCATATCAACTTGAGAGCCACTAAGCGTTTGCGTTTATCCATGCTACTAGCAATGCCAGCCACAACAATCTTGGCAGCACTGTTGCTATCTTCCTGCGGTAGTCGGCAACCGGCGACCGATGAATCACTCGTTGAGAAGGTTTGCACTCACGCGATGCACATCGCCAGTCGAGATGAAATTGGCGAGTTCACAATGTCGCAATGCCGTGAAGAGCTTTTCAAGCGGGCTGACAAGCTCCGGGGCGGCTTCCATGGCTGGGCCCACTGCCTGCTGGGAGTAGACTCGATCCCTGAAGCGAAAGCGCTGTGCCGTGAACGCGACTTCCTGCAAGGCAACTAGGAGGCTGGTGTTAAATGAATTCAACACCCAGACCTCCTAACGCTCGCTGCGCAAGCGTTTGCTTTACGCGGCGATGCCGCTCATTTCTGGTGTTTGATACCAGGCACCTAGGCTGGCTCTCCTACGAATCTTTTTCCTGCATGGGAAGCTGCCTGGTTGGAGCTATGGTAAGGGGATGAGGACAGCTCATTGATGTCACGCACCGAAAACAAACTCATGATTCTTCACTCGACCCGACAATTCCTTTTGGCCTCTCTATTCTTCTTCGCGGCTTGCTCCAACAGCAAGACTGAGGACAAGGCCCCACAGCCGGACAAACCGGACAACACAGCGGATTCGGCCAAGGCTGCACAGCTGGACGCGAGCACAGCCGAGAAGCCGGACACACACACACTATCGGACGCAAAGGCGATGGACGCCGCTGAATCAGCAACAAGTATCGACGCTTCCGCAGTAACAACGGAGCCCCCTGAAGTAATCGATGAGAAGCCCGTTGCCGAAGGTCTTACCAATATTAAAGCGTTGCCGAAAAAATGGTCGGACAAGCAAGTAAAGCGCTACATGGTCGGCATCAGCAAAGGACTTGGAGTCAAATGCTCGCACTGTCACGTCAAAGGTGACTTCGCCAGTGACAAAATTGAAGCCAAATTGGCGGCACGCAAAATGATTACGATGACCCGGAGTTTGGACCGGCGTTTCATGGGCGGAAAAGGCGTAATCACCTGCAAGACCTGCCATCACGGCAAACTATCGTTTTAAGTTTCTATCGTGTTGCAACCTCCATCCATTGTTCTGTCTCTGCTCACTCTCACCGTGGCCTGTTCTTCGGGCGACGACGACCACATTCACTCACCGGACAAAAAGAAACCAAAGCCAGAACAAATACAGGAGCCAAAGCAGCTTGCTCCTGATCCATACGCACAACCAGACGATACTGAGCCAAAGCCAACCCCACTCACAGAGGTGGCCCCACCAAAGCCGGACCTCGTGGGCGCAAAACCGCTCCACTTCTCGTTCTTAAGCGCCGCAAAAGATACACTGCTTTTCGCCGACATCTCGGGAACACAAAGCTCGATCGCCTGGATCTCCCAGGACAGCGCGACGGAGCGATCCCCCAAGTGGCAAGCGCACTGGCAGGAGCTACAGAGTTCGTTGCAACCATTGCAAAACAGTACGGACATTGAGGAGTTGTCCGCGGCCATCGCGCAAGCTGGCAGAAGCTGTGGCAATTGCCATACTGCTATGGGAATTTCTCCTACGATATTGGTTCCGGAACCCAAGCGCCGCGGGCTAGATTTCAAAGACCACATGGCAGGCCACAGATGGGCCCTCGACAACATGTGGGCAGGCCTTGCAACTCCCTCTGATTCACAGTGGCAGTTGGGTGCCGACCTACTCGCGGGAGCACCAACCCATCTGCGCAAACTCGCAAGCTACGGCAAGGATGCAAGCCTGGCGATGAAACTGGCAACTCAGGTGCACTCTCTGGCTGCCCAAGCCAAAACCGAGACACAATCGGACGGACGTACACTCTTGCTAGGAAAATTTCTCGCGGCATGTGCAGCCTGCCATCGCTTGGCTGGCTCTGAGCCCAGCAAAGACCCTCTTTAGTCTTTGGCGAAACTGCCTGGGCTGCCGTCTTGAAGCAGGCTGGGGAAAGTACATCGACATCAGTGAGTCACAAATTCTCTCTCTTTTGCCGACAGTTCACGCTCAAGCCGACGCAATCATTGACGCTCATCCGTCCGCGTAGTCTCGGACACCCACTCTTCACTTCTGCGCCAAAGCTCGGCCGCTAGCGCGGTATCTTGCCCCGCCTTACTGGGAGTCTTGGTCCTGCAAGAGTCGTAGTAGAGCCCTGACTCGTCTTGGCACTTGTCCGAAGTTGCACAGTAAATAGAGGTTTGGGCGCCCTCTTCGACAGTGATCATAAAGAGCTTCATCAGCCCCCGAAATGGTAGCGGCACTCGATGCCAGATGTCCGAAGCAACCACTCCGGGATGGAGAGAGTAGCAATTCACCTCGGTATCGGACAAACGCCGGGCGAGCTCCGCGGAAAACAGGACGTTGGCCAATTTTGAGCAACGGTACTCGGGCATACCTGTGAATGAAGTAGTCTTCTGCTGCAAGCGGTCAAAACGAAGTTCTTTGGCATCGTAGTGCGCGCGACTGGCAACATTGACGATACGAGCGGGTGCTGATGTTTTTAACAGATCGAGCAAGAGCGATGTGAAGAGAAAAGGACCTAGGTGATTTACCCCAAAGGCTAATTCAAAGCCGTCGTCGGTCTGGCCGCGAGATCCTGCCAGACCGGCATTGTTGACCAAGATGTGCAGGGGAAGGCCTTTGGCCAGAAACTCGTTCGCGGCGTCTCGGACAGATTTAAGGTTGGCCAAATCAAGAGACAAAAACTCTAATTTGCCCCCGGTATCGTCTGCAATACTGTCTGCGATTTCGTCGATCGCCATTTTGGCCTTGTCCGCATTTCGGCACGCTATAAAAACGTGGGCCCTTGCGCGGCCAACGCTGCTGCCGTTACTTTTCCGATTCCCGTGTTGGCGCCGGTAACGATGCAAACACGGCCAGAGAGGGGTTTGCCTGTAGAGTTCATTCGAGTGTATTCGTCCTAAGGATCAATCGATCTGGGGAAAAGACTCGCAAGCAGCTTCAAAGTTTTGCAATGCCTCTTCCAGCGCACTGGTTAAGTCGCCACTGCAAATCGAGCTCAATACCGAGTTGGTCCCCGCCTGATTCACAAAATCTATCATCCGAGTGGCTTCTGCGGCCTCACCAAAGGCGGAAGAGCAGCTACCTGGCCCTGTTCCGGCGATCACTGCACTTGCCCAGCGACCGCGCTCCCCTTTTAGCCCATCCAAAAAACCGAGGTAGTGAGAAATTGGCAATATATTAGAATCGTTGGGATCGAAACACGAGGGCTGCAACCCATCGATGACGAAACCGTCGTCGAGACGAGAGCAATCGTCCTGATCGGTGATCATGACCACCGCCAGGAGCGCATCTTCCCGGACAAAGCCAGCGTTTGTACTGGCTGCCTCATCGCTGAGAGACCACTCCAGCCCCAGAAACGGCATTTCTGCTCCTGGGCCACCAGTGCCGACGTTGGCTCGACATTCGAAAGCACTTACCAAGTTGCCGTCCGTCCGCTCTAGCCAAGCCCGGTCCACCCCACAGCCGGTTCGAAACTCGCCATTGTCGCCACTCTCAGACAAGGGAAACGTGTTACCAAGAACCGAAATTTGGTAACTTACATCTCGCCCGGCGGTTGTGATAGCAATGCGGTAATCAAGCGTGCGATTGCTGCTGGTCATGTAGCTCTCGATAAGAGTCGCGAAGCCAGAAAAGTTCGCAATCAAATTTGCCTGTTCCTCATCCATCGATCCGGAATTGTCGATGACAAAGAGAATGTCCATCTTTTCACACGCCTCGGTCCCGGGAACGCCACCATCTCCGGTTGCTCTTGCATCGGTACCGCCGCCGCCATCATTGGGCCTCAACTGTCCATCGTCGTCGGAAACTCCACAAGCAGTGAGAAAAAGGGCCAAGGCGAGAATGGTGGGGTTGTGCATGGTGCGTCCAGGGAAGGGGGTAACAATACCGGTCAAGTTCCAAAGGGTATACCCGAGAACCCATCGCATAAGAAGCACGAACTTGGCTGAGCCACTTAAGGGCACAGGGGAAATAACTGGCCTGATTCTGGGCCCTAAGATTCGGAATCTTCAGTCCGGCACTGGTTCATGCGATGAACACACTCCTGATCGCAATCCACCTCTCCCTCGATTAGCGAGCAAAGCACAACCCCCAACACACGAGAAGACTCCGGGCTCTCCTTGATGGTTACTCTAGCCAAACAGCCTTTATTGGGACACGTAATGTATTTTTTTACCTTGTATGTCCATTCTTCCATCGTACTGCCAAATGGAAGCAGAGATTGTGCCAGCGCTAAGCCCCGAGAATCGCGTGGTGGCGCAAGGCCAAACTCGCAATCATCGCTTTCGAGTCGATAGTTCGCGCGAATCGTGCGCGAATCGTGTGTGATTCGCTTAGCTAGTCCTGACGAACTCGGCTTGCTAGCGGTCGGAATACTGAAACTAACTCCGGTGCGCAAACCAATCGAATAGTCGAAACCGGACGCCCAAGCGGCAGGTCCTCTAAGAGTTTCCCCAGGCTTACAGTTCCATAGCGAGGATGTCCAACGACGTACAACTCCTCACTCGCCTTAGCGTCGTATCCAATTTGTCGAGCGTTATCCAGGTAGAAATAGTAGTGGGCATTGTCCCCAAACACCCCTTTGGCCAATGCCTCCACTTCACCCCGGACGTCCTCAATAATGCCGGGGTCACTACCCAAATCGATCGTTTTGAACAAGCGGCGTTGCACTAAGCGTTGGGACAAATCTCTCAAAATTGGATCTGTGCTGGCACCGCTTTGTCCCAGTACCCCCTGCCCGGCCCAAGCATCGATGGCTGTCATTACGGAAATATCGTCTAAGAAGAAAAACTCATCGATTTCCAGTCTCTCACCACGGGCCAACTTGGCCCCCATCGGAAGCCCCGGCGGTTCTTCCCCGGACACAGTAAGCTCCGAGAATCGGCTGAGAAGTTTCACGAACATCCTCTCGGCAGCTCGGACAGCTTTATGATGATACACCTGTGCGTACATATACGTCCGCGCGAACAGATATTGCTCTACCGCGTACATACCGCGCCGGTAGTCAATCACCAAATCATCCGGATCTGCCCCCTCCCTCACCTTCTCGATACGCAAAGCGTGAAGAATCCATTCCAAATCGTACGTCGCGTAGCCCGCCCCAGTGTAGTGTCCATCTCGCAATAAGTAGTCCAAACGGTCAACGTCGAGCTGTGATGACACGAGCTTCCGCGCGTAGCTCGGCTGGTAACTCTTGTCCATGAACTGGCATAGGACCTCGGGCAAGTCGGGATCCAGCGCTCGCAATACTCCCTTCATCTCCTCGTCTTCCAGAAAAACTCGGACTCCCCACGCTTCGTGGTCAAAACTCGGAAAGACCTGTTCCCAAGTGTGGGAGAATGGACCGTGTCCGATATCATGTAGCAGTGCCGCAACTTTGACATGAAGCGCAATAGGCTCGGCCAGCTCCAAACGTTTCACCACTTGAGACGCGATGTGATAGGTCCCCAGAGCGTGCCCAAATCGAGAGTGCTCTGCGCCAACGTAGACTTGCCAGGCAAAGCCCACTTGCTTGACGCGACGCAATCGCTGAAATGCACGTGTGTCAAGCAAAGTGGCGATGTTGCGGTTTTCGCCGACAAACTCAATGAGACCGTGGACCGGGTCTCGAAATACACGTTCAGGAACGCTTGTCGTACTCATAAGGCGACTCTACAACAACACAATTGGGATAGGTATTGCCAACTCACTCGTCCACGACTGACATACTAAAACGATGTATCGAGAGCTGCGACCTGTCCGACTCCATCATCCGCCTATTCAGTAGCCGTCGATACCATCAACGTGAACTCCGCTGTCCGAGTCGAAGTCAACGGAGTTCCGCCGCGGGCAACATAAATGTAGTGGTCGAGATCGTTCTCGAGAAGTACTCGTATGGTCTCACCATCCAAAACGAGTTCTTCACTCGCAAGTTTGTGCGTCAGTCCCTCAGCATTAACTTCATGAACTGAAACCCTGAGCCTGTCAGTGACGGCTTCTTGTGGCGCAACTCCAATATTCAAAACCAAAACCGAGTCCCCTAACTCTCGAACACCCGCAATCTCCTCTGCCGAAATTTTGAACCAGCCCACCTCGGACCATGGAGTACCGCAGTTGATTTCGATCACGTCGGTTGAACCTTCGGTCACACAGCGACCATAGGCAATCGATGCCTCAATTTCCTCTCCAAGTACAATATCAGTCGGTACTTCTGGCAGAAAATAGTCGATGACTTGATCCGACCGGTCATCGTCAAAGCCCACTGGCTCGTCCATGGATGAACACGCAGTGAACAAGCTGATTCCCACTATACAAAGCACACGAAGGTAAAGCATGCCTCATACTGAAGCAATTTGAAGACCAATGCTAGCGGCCCTAAGCCTATAATATCTAAGGACTCGTATAAAATACGGTAGGGCCAGCATGCCCCATTTACCAAAGTACCTGGAGGCATTGCCGCGGGCCAATGCGATGCCGGACGAATTGAGCGGTCGTGAACAACAGCGAATCGCCATTGCCCCCACGTTGCCCAATACCCCTTCGCCAATTTGGGCCGATGAGCCACTGCGAGCGCGCGACGACAAGGCTGCATTCTTTCGCCGCTCTTTGGTACATAATCGAGCCACGTCGAAAGCCCCCAGTCTAAGAACAACGTCTACTGAACGACAATTTTTCCGATCGGGACCCGATTGTTGACGTCGGATTGCCCCTGAGTCACCTGCATGTTTTTCCAACTGCCATGCTGACCAGTAAAGAAACCTATGTATCCAGAGTAGATAGCAGCGACACTACCTGCCTGGACTTCGAAAGTGTCGACAATCCAGTCACCAGCTCGCCATCCTTCAGTTCCACATTGAACCTCATGATCTGCTTGGAATCGGATTCCCTGACCATAAAAATGTACAAACGTTTGCCAAGACTTGGCGACGGGCTTGAGGACCTCAAAAAACAGACTCACTTCAAAGCTTTCCCCTACTTGGACTGACGAGGGCATATCGACACCAACAAATCGTATGCTGTCTCCCCAAAGGGCGTGTTTCTTGGTCCCAGTACCTTTCGGTAATGCGTTGCGAACAACCTGGGAATACGTGTTTTCGTCCCGTTCGCCATGTATGAGGTGATTGGTGAGCACTGCGAATGGTGCTTTCGGATCACCCAAAACAGCGAAACTTCCATGGGTTCCATGGGCTCTGTTCAGTTCACAGAGTTTGGGTCTAGAAACAATTGCGAGAACTCTTTCTTTTCGCGCCAGGAACTCAGCCAAGTCGTCGAAAACATCAACAAAATCTGACTCTGGCGGAATATTGACCTTCTCGCCTAGGGCGAACGGCACACCATAGGTGACAAAAGCCTCGTTCGATTTCCGATGTTCTAAGAAAATAGCGAGAGAATCCGCCAAATGGTCCTTTTGTGTTGGTGGAGTTTCATCACATGTATCGCGAGGGATAATGGAGATGAGTATGCGATTGCCATCCTC
>JAESTW010000151.1 GCA_016763395.1 Kofleriaceae bacterium | reverse complement strand
GCAGATCGCTGCGCACCCGCCAGTAGAGTTTGCGTCGCATTGTTCAGGGCCGTTTGTGGCTCCATCTCCACAGTATGCGGTACAGCCGGACGTATTTTCATTGCAGTTGGAGCCGCAGACGATAGTGCCAAAGCCAGGGTGGCAGACAATGTTGATGTCGTTGCCATCGCATTGCTCTGGGCCGTTGCGGGTACCGTCACCGCAGTACGCCGTACATCCTGAATCTACAATGTCACAGGTCGTACTACAGGTGTTCAAGCCAAAACCCGGATGACAGGCAGGTAGGCCAGCAGAGCCATCGCAACCTTCGGGCCCATTCTGGACGCCATCACCGCAGAAGCCCGTACATGCAGATGTCTCGAGTCCGCAGCCCGCATTGCAACTAATGGTTCCCAGTCCGGGATGACACTCTGTCGGTAAATCATTGCCGTCACATTCTTCAGGGCCGTTTTGGGTGCCATCTCCGCAATAGGCCGTACAACCTGTGTCAACGAAGTCGCAGTCGGAGTTGCAGGTATTGCTACCAAAGCCTGAATGACAGGGAATCACTCCGTCATTGGTATCGCATTGTTCTGGCCCATTTTTCGCACCATCTCCGCAGTACGCAGCACAGCCGGAAGTATCCATCGTGCAGTTGGTATTGCATGCGATATCCCCCAAGTTGGGATGGCAGCTTACGCTGAATGCGTCGTTGTCACATTGCTCCGGTCCATTGACAGTAAAATCGCCGCAGTAGGCCGTGCAGCCGGTGTCGTCGAGGTTGCAGTCCACGGTACAGACGTTGTCTCCTGAACCGGGGTAGCAGGCAATCGTGTCCGGTCCGTCGCATTGCTCAACTCCATTTTGCAGAGCATCGCCGCAAAAGCCAATGCAGCCAGATGTGTCCATTGTGCAATCGTTGCGACACACCGCCAAGCCTTGTTGACATTGAAAGGGTAGCGTCAGAGTGTCGCATTCTTCGACCCCATTGATCGTCTCATCGCCACACCAAGATGTACATTGGTCAGAGAGGAGTTCGCATTCGGGGGAACAGTCGAAGCTTCCCTCATTGCAGGTCGTCCGAAAGTTTATTCCGTCGCATTCTTCGTCGGGCTGGATGATGCCATCACTGCAATATCCCTCGCAGGTGCCGATATCGAGTGTGCAATCGGGCCGGCATGTCGCTGCCCCGCTGTTACAGGTAAAAGGCAAGTCTGTCCCATCGCACTCTTCGGTTCCTGTTCGGACAAAGTCTCCGCAGAAGTCATTGCAAAGTCCGTCGATGAGTGTGCAATCCGCGGCGCAAGACAGAGTTCCATCGAGGCATTCGTTGAGCAGTAAGTCGCCATCGCAGGCCTCGCCATCACTAAGGATTCCGTCGCCACAGTACCCACTGTTGCAGGCACTCAAATCCAATGAATCACAGGTAGCACTGCAAGTGATGGTCCCGTCATAGCAAAGTGGAACATTGTCCGAATCACAAACTTCGCCGTTCGAAATAGTTCCGTCGCCGCAGTATGCAGTGCAGTTGTCGGTGTTGATGGTGCAGTTGTTCTCGCAAGTAGCCTGTCCTTCATGGCACGACAATCGAAATTGTTCAAAATCGCATTCCTCGTTGCCCTCCAGGATGTTGTTTCCGCACAAGGGGCCATCGGGCCGTTTTTCTGAGCACGCGGAAAAACTAAGAAGTAGTAGGAAGGGGCCAACAAGTAGTTTGGTGATATTCACTAGGTGCGCCAATCAGTAAGGTAGGTGTTGTGGGGAGTTCTCATCAGGTTTCCCGGTCAGTAACATCGACGATTCTCATTCCTTGTTCGGACGCGCCAATCAGAGCATACTGTTTGTCATCAGAAGGGTTGGTGTAGGCCCAAACGTCGTGGATTGGCAGTCCGGTCATCGGTACTGTCCCAACAAGTGAGATCGTTTCTGTGGCGACACTCTCGCTATCCGGACCGACTGCTGCGTCCGTCGGTTGAGATGAATCATTGGAACAACCAGCGAGAGCCAGCGTCGTTAGTACGGTAGAGTATAGGAAGTACTTCATGTTAGGTTTTGGCTGGCAATACTGGCTCGTCAGGTATCTGTCTGGTGGAAAAGAATTGCACTTTACTTAGGAGGCCACGATGTCATACAAGACCGGTATGCGGACAATGTTGACAACTATCGTTCTGACTTTTGGATTCGTCCTTCTACTCGTCCCCCTACTGCCGGCGTGCAATTCGGGGTCCAGTGCAGGTAGGCAAGATGCTGGAGGCCTTGACGCAACCCTATTGCCTGCGGACAGCGGTTTGGAGTCACAGGTCACTGTCTTGGAAACATTGGATATTTTCCCGTTTAACGACGATTTAGCTCCAGGGCAGCCGACTGTTGATATCGCATTTTACATCACAGAGTTAGGGCCGCTTACTTGGGCAGAGCTGGCATCGAACATCACTAGAGCGAAACGTATCTTGTCCGAAGCTGGTGTATCTATTCGGGTCACATCTGCGCTGAGGATTTCAGTGCCCGCATCTTGGCAATCCTTAGATCCAGATGAAGTCACAATGCCAACCACCCCTGAATTTGTGACCAGCGATCTCTATGCTCACCTAAATGAATTGCAAACCCGAGTCACACTCAGAAATGAGGCGATTTTTGAAGCCATCACTTCCTATTTTCCGGTTCAAGCGAGTGGCGTAACAGCCGAAAACACCATTCACGTGATCACCCTCAATGAGGCTCCGATCGCCTACTACGATTGGGATGGAAGCGAGTGGAGCTATCAAACGGCCCCGACAGGGGGATTGTCATTTCCGCCCTACGCCTACGCAGATCGAATCCCCGCAGGAATTCGCGGTGTCATCACACTGTCGTTTCAGCAAGCTCCGTTCTTTCCTGAAACCCGAGTTTTGTCACATGAAATTGGCCACAAGATTATCAATGTATCCCACGAAGGTGTCGGTGTATGTCCGGCCTTTGCGGCTAACGGACCTGAGCTCATGCTTTATGGCGATGGTGAAAACATTCCCAGCACCGAGGCCGGGCGATGGCATCGGGAACGACTCTTGCTTAGCCCATTTTTGTACACACTAGAACAAGGTGTAGCGATGTTTCAGGATCGATACCAAAATGGTGGAGTCTATCGAGATGAAGTGTACGGAAACTACATCGTCAGTCCGATTTGCCCGCCCGAAACAAAATGAAATTCACAAACTACGTTCTCGCCCTCATCGCCCTAGGAACTCTTCTCTCTTGCAAAGCAGAGACACCAACTCCGAAAGGCGAGCCAACCAAAGAAAAAGTATTACTCGAAGAATTTAAGGGATCATACAGTGCTGACGCACTGGAGAGTACGGGGGTGGTGGAGTTCGAGATCGTCGCAAAGCGCTCTACGGTCCGCCTCTTTGAAGGCCGTGAGATGGAGGTGTGGGCCTACAACGAACAAGTGCCAGGCCCCGTTCTGCGAGTAAAACTCGGAGAGACAATAAAGATCCGCTTTCGGAATGAATTGCCGCAACCGACTACCATTCATTTTCATGGTGTCCGGGTTCCCAATGCAATGGATGGCGTACCAGGAGTGACTCAACCACCAATCCAGCCGGGCGACTCCTTCGTCTACGAATTTGTCCCAAAGGATGCAGGTACGTTTTGGTTTCACCCTCACGTCCGGGGTAGCGAGCAAGTGGAACGTGGTCTGTTTGGCGTATTGATTGTAGAGGACGTTCCGGCGCTAGCATATTCGCAGGATGTCGTTTGGGTGCTGGATGACTGGCGGCTGACCAAAGATGGTACTGCTGTAGATCCACGCTTCAATACTGGAGGGGACCTGATGCATGATGGTCGCTGGGGGCAGATGATCACAGTCAACGGTAAACTCAACCATGAACTGATCGTAAAACCAGGAGAGCGAATCCGTCTCAGGCTAGTTAATACCTCCAACGCGCGAGTGTATGCGCCCAACTTTGATGGCCTTAATGCCAAGGTAATTGCTGTGGATGGCATGTACGCTGAGAAGCCGCTAAGCCCGGCAGGATTTGTACTTGCTCCCGGAAATCGTCTCGATCTAGATATCCAGTTCTCGGCGAAACAAGAGGGACAACTATTTCCAATCTTCGACCAATTCTCGCGACGTAGAACATATCAACTGGCCTCGATTCGGGTTGATAGTGGCAGCGTTGAAACACCCAATTTCCCCAGCCCAGCTCACGCGAAAATTCCAGGTTGGAAAACGGCATTGTCGACAGAGGTACATACCGAATTTGTTCTCAACGCCCAGCGCGGTGGCAAGCTCGGTATACAATGGCAGATCAATGGGAAACCCTACTCTGACTACAAACCTACTTCGCTAACCGCCGGAAACTGGCACCGACTGCGTTTCACCAATAGTTCCGGGCGGCTGCACCCAATGCACATTCATGGACAGTTTTTCAAAGTGTTGAGCCGAAATGGTGAGCCTGCCGACGAACCCTATTTTCGAGATACGGTGCTATTGCGGCCCAGGGAGGTCGTTGACGTTGGCTTGGTCCCTCTCGATCCGGGAGAGTGGATGATGCACTGCCATATTTTAGAACACGCAGAAGCCGGAATGATGACGGTACTCAGCGTGCTGCCTGCCACGAACGACGCCGTGAAGTAGTAGTTGGAATCTATGTGTGACTGCATATGTGACCAGGTTGGATACAAGGGTGGCCAGGTTGGCTACAAACACGACGATAGCCAGGGCTTTTTCTGGCACATACCGACATGAACCTGGGCACAGTTCGTGCTCTAAACTCCACATACTTATGACCAGGGGATTGTAGTCACACTGCACTCCGGACATGACGAGATTGCTGCTGCTACGCTGGGACGGCTTGAATCGACGCTAAAGTCCGCAGGGAACTAGAGATCCTCGGCACATCTAGGAAACGATTTGCACTCCAAGACAAAAATACCACCCAAACCGCCATCGCGTGTGATTGCCAAGCGCGTTGCACTGGGGTTCGGACTCGTCTCTGTCGTTTCTGTCGTTATGTGTGGAATGCTAATTAGTTTGCTTGGCTCTGTGTCCCAGCTTGTGGACGAAATGCATGAGAACGATGTTGCCACGAGCCATGGGTTGGCCCTGGCTACCTCGATTCGTGAACAATACATCCACCAGGCGCACTGGATTATCGAGCGAGATGATGAGCATCTGCACCACTATAAAAATTGGCCTAAACAAGTACGGAGCCGGGTTGATGCACTGCGCCCCTTGTATCCCGAACACACCGAGATTCTCGAAGAGATCCGCCGAGACAGTGAAGAGCTCGATCGAATCTTCGAGAAAGAAATCCGGCCAGCGGTGCTGCGTTCTGATGTAGAAGAAGTTGTACGTCTTCACGCCATCGCTGACTCGGTGTCACAGCGCGCTACACGAGCCGCCGATTTAGTAGCCAGGTCGATAGACGATAAAATGGCGCAAGCGCATGTCCTGGCGACGAGAACGACGACGATTGGCCTCTCTGCCGGTGTGTTTTGTATCGTCTTGGTCATCGCCATTTCTATTTGGTTTACCTTTCGTCTTCGCCAATCGGTATTGCATCCGCTTCAAGTTCTTTCGGCGGCTGCTCGAAGATTTGGCGAGGGGGATTTCAAGAGCCGTGTTGGGCAAGTTGGTGAAGGAGAGCTACTGGCGGTTGCTAGCGCCTTCGACGGAATGGCCGATGAGTTGGAAGCTAGGGAGCTACGTATTATCCAGGGGGAACGAATGGCAGCCATCGGCCAGTTGGCAGCTGGAGTCGCCCACGAAATCAACAATCCGATTCAAGTGATACGTGGATACCTAAAAACAATGACTCCCGACTCCTCACCAGAAACCCTCAACGAAGAATTGCAGATACTCGACGAAGAAGCGGCAGCGTGCCAGCGTATCGCCGACGACTTGCTAATGTATTCTCGTTTGCCTGCGCTTAAAATTCGGAATTTTCAACTCGACGACTTTCTTCATGAGACTGTACGAAGATTTCGGGAGACGTCCGAAGGGGAGGGGCGAACGATAGAAGTTGAGGCTGAGATGGTAGCTGTCAATTCCGATCCGGACAGGTTGCGACAGGTGCTATTCAATCTTTTGGCCAATGCCGCACAAGTCTCCAAATCATCGAGTTCGATTGAAGTAAAGGGAGTACAGGACAGAGGTGAGGAGACCTACGTCATCACTGTTGCCGATGAAGGTGTGGGAATTTCTCCAGAAGACAAAGACCGGGTGTTTGAACCCTTCTTCTCCAAGCGCTCTGGTGGCACCGGGCTTGGACTTGCCGTAAGCCAGGGAATCGTCCAGGCTCATGGGGGATCCATTTCTGTCCGAGACCGCGAGGCAGGTGGCACAATGTTTCGCGTAGAGCTACCTAGAGAGAATTCATGATGAGGCACTCCGAGAAGCCCACGGTTTTAGTCGTGGATGACAAAAAGAACATTCTTCGCCTAATGGAGAAAGTATTGAAGCTTGATGCACAGGTTTTGACTGCGCTTAATGGCGCCGATGCTATCGAAATACTTGCGAACAATTCTATCGATGTTGTTCTTTGCGACGTGCGAATGCCGGACATGGACGGAGTCGCTGTCTTGCGAGAATGTAAAAAACTCTGTCCCAACACACAGTTCATTCTCATGACAGCGTATGCGTCGGTGAATACGGCCATTGACGCTCTGCGCTTGGGGGCATTGGACTATCTTACAAAGCCGTTTGAGCCCGAAGAAGCTCGGAGGGTTATTTTGCAAGCAGCCGGACGAACTGCGCAGGCATCGCTGGCAGCCAACAATGAAGTCTTGCCCGGGGTTCTCTCGTGTGCTGCTTCTATGGTGGAACTGGGCGAGTTTGTCAGTCAGATTGCTGTGAGTGACGCAACCGTATTTCTACTGGGAGAAACTGGCACAGGGAAGGAGAGAATTGCCCGGGCTGTCCATCGTCTCTCGGCGCGTGCTAGCCAGCGATTCGTCGCCGTCAACTGTGCTGCGATTCCGGCAGAGCTTTTGGAAAGTGAGCTCTTTGGTTATTCCAAGGGGGCATTCACCGGCGCTGCTCATCATGCAAAAGGTCTTTTTGAACAAGCCGAGGGGGGAATCCTTTTTCTCGATGAAATTG
>JAESTW010000150.1 GCA_016763395.1 Kofleriaceae bacterium | reverse complement strand
TATACGGCGAAAGCAAAGAACTCTGTGGAGGTCATCTTCACACCTCACTCAAGTCAATACGGACACATCTGGGTACGCGTCGGCAATCGAATCTACGATTTGCCCGGCCCACACTCACACGGCCGCAACAACGCCTTCCGCACTCCCTTCGAGACCGGGTACGGCTTTGTTCATCACACCACTCCGCAGCAAATCGAAAAACTTCAACGCGGCTTCGACGCACTCATCGCCGGTCGACCTAAATTTAGTGAGTACGGCAGCGGCCGCAACAATACCTTCAGCTGTGCCAGCTTCGTCTCTTCGGTCCTTGCGCGTCATGCACCAGAACTCAAAGTCAACCTCTCCATGAGCGCAGTAAGTGTTGCAAAGCGACTGCTGACAAGTGGTAAGCACGACGCAGTCACCATCTACGGCAACGCCATCAACCAGGTGTCCGGCGCTAACTTCGAATTCGTCCGACTCTAAGAGCTAGCGGCGAAGCACCTCAGCTCATGAGACCTACTTCTCTTCTTTGGGCTGTACTAGGATTTATTCTGGCCTGCGGTGGTGGTGCGGAGCCAGGGCCGGCGGCCTTAGCACCGGCTGTTGAGGTTGGCGGGATGAAGGTGATGGCCTTGCATCGACACGAAGTTATGGTTAACGACCATAGCTTTGTGGTCTGGGAAAAATCACCGAAGGCCTCGCATATCAAGGGCGTTATCGTCTTAGTGCATGGGCGCACCTGGAGTAGTTTGCCCGACTTTGATTTGCAAGTGCCTGGAGAAAAACTCTCACTCATGGATTCTCTGGTGGCCGCGGGCTACTCAACCTTTGCGCTGGATCAACGAGGGTATGGCGAAACAAAACGCGACCAGACTGGCTGGTTAACTCCCAACAAGGCGAGTGCAGATTTGTCCGAAGTACTTCGTTGGGTGCGTGCTCGCACTAACAGGGTACCGGCGCTTCTTGGTTGGTCCTACGGATCTATGGTCTCGCACCTCTGCGTGCAACGCGATGCCAGTGTTGTCTCTGCCTTAATTCTCTACGGCTATCCGCGCGCCATTGATTCACAGTACCAGGCGGGGCCTAGTGCGGTGGTCGCACCTCCGCGCAAGGTGACGACGGCTGAAGCTGCGGCCGAGGACTTTATCGCCGGCGAGGTTGTGAGCCCCGCGATGGTAAAGGCCTTTGTGAAGCAGGCTTTGCTCTCGGACCCGGTGCGAGTGGATTGGCGCAATAAGGACCAGTTCTCCGAGTTGAATCCTCGCAAGTTGCAAGTGCCCACACTACCCATTCACGGCGCCCTCGACCCCTACGCGCCAAGGGCAGCACAACAGAAAATCTATGATGCGCTACCACACTCGCGAAAACGCTGGGTGGTACTAGAGGGCGGCGACCACGCAGCTCACCTAGAAGCTACCAGCTCGCGCTTTGTGCACGAGCTAGTACATTTTCTGCAATAGCGGGGCTACCCCCTGCGGTACAGAGAATAGAAGTCTACGCCTGGTGGTGACGATAGTAGCGGCGGCGATGCCGCAAAGTCACTCAGAATTGTCCCTGAGCACTTTCCTCCGGTATTGTCCGTCCGAAACTCCTGCCGCATTTGACAAGATCGGTGCCCACAAGGTTGCAAAGCTCGCCTTGGAAGCCAATGCACTTTTTGGTCCTGGTGGACCACCAATCGAGAGTGAGCAGAGACGAGACGCACTGGATGCTCTCGACGGAGACGGGACCGATGTCTTTGGGAAGCTCGACGAGAGCTTCTATTCATACCCAGACGACATCGCAGGTCTCCTAAGCACTTATCTTAATCAGTCGCGATAGACACAGCCTTTGCTTATCGTCAACTTGGTCCCAAAAGTCAGTCCGAGAAAAAAGTCGGTGAGAGTCTAGCCGGTCAGCGAGTTGCGCAGGTTCTGCAGCTTGCGGTTGCGAAAGGCCTTACGCACTTGGGCGATCGGAAACGCCATAAGCCACGTCATCTGAAAGGCACCCAAGAGCGTTGGCGATACACTACCGTCTCTACGTCGCTTTAATCGTTTGCACGCAATCTGGTGCTCCACGATCTCCGCCTCCTCGGCGTTTCTGCGCTCAGGGAGAGTTTGGCTCTGTCCGGTAATACTCACAGCTCCGCTACCGTATTTCTCACCAGCCGCCTTGTGCAATCGATAGAGAAGAGAAATATCTTTGATCTCCGGATAGTGAAAATTTTGGCAACCCGGCCTTGGGATAAACGCTCCAGGAAGTTCCACATTACTCGTTGTGATTTGTGAGCCGCCGCTAAAGTCAGTGACGAATTCGACAAACCGTTGCTCTTGGTTGCTCGACGTTATTATCATCGTGGCTACCGAAGCGCGGTCATTGTCATGGACTGCGCCACAATGCACTTCATACATTTCGATGTTCTCTGCAATCCCTTGAAGTCCACCTACAATCTCGAAGCCCAGGGGAGCAAGCTCTGCCAGTATCGTGTCCTTTATCTGGCTTGCCAAGCGAGGCTTCGTCTTGCCTGTCAGGTCCCAGTGTGTCCAAGGAGCCTCCGCGGGGTTCTTAAGATTCATATAGACAAGAAGTGGTGCAACTAGGAATTGAAGTGCGCCAAAAAATGCCACGATATACAAGAGCCACATCCTCACAATGCTATCACAGACCAGCCCCCCTCCCCTACTAGACCAGTTCAGGTGGCTCCCAATTGTTGACTTTGAAACCAACCAATATTGCGACGTCACACTACTTCTGAGTGCGGAGTTGCTCGTGCTGCAAACGCAAGGTAGCGAAGTCTGGTTTGAATGGTTTGTCCGGCAGAACTCGGACACGACGCATTCGGTCCATGCGGAACATGCGCGGCTGCTGGGACTCGGTGTCCCGCGACATCAAGTACCAGGCGGGAGCTTCGATCAGCAGACCATGAGGTTCTGCACGGCGCTTGGTCGATTTACCATGCCGATCGGTGTAGTCGAAAGCCAGGCACAGGTCGCCAGCGAAGGCTTGTTCAAACGCCGTTAGTAGCTCGGGCGGCGGGCTCTCCAGTCCGGCCAAAACCTGCGCGCTCGCAGGTCTACCCACGACAACTCGTTTGACCAGCTGGCGCAGGCGGCGTTGACGATCTTGCGGGACGCTGGCAAATACCTTGTTGAGTGCGGATCGAGCGGCACGACTCCAGGGCAACTGGCCAACGCTCTTGGATAACTGGGCCGCTAACCACAGCGACGCCACTTCGTCCAAGCTCAAATGCACAGCGCGTATGCCGCGATCGCGGTCGAGGTACACGCCGCCGCCCGGACCGGCCTCGCTGGCAATGGGCCAACCTCGATCTCGAAGTGAGGCTAGGTCGCGCAACACCGTCCGGCGACTCACTGCCAAGCTTTCTGCGATCGAGGTGACGCTCAGCACATCGCTCGCGCGCAATAGTTCCAATAAATCCATTACTCGATCGGTGCGTGTCATTGGTGACAGTTTCTGACACCTACTTGAGCAATATCAATTCCCATGACAACCCAAATCGCAGATAAAACAATCCCTGAAACAAGCGCTGTAAATCTCACTCTCTATTATACGCCAAGGAGCAGATCATTTGCTGCACTGTGGCTACTGGAAGAACTCGGAGAAGACTATCAATTGGAAAGTTTTGATATCACGACAGCTCGGCATAAAAAGGCCGACTATTTGGCTCTCAACCCGATGGGCAAGGTTCCACTAGTTGTAGATGGAGACACTCCTATACCCGAACTCGGTGCCATAGCAATTTATCTGTCCGACCGTTATCCCGGTGCCAAGCTCAGTCCCTTAACTGAGGATCCACAACGTCCCGCCTACTTGCGATGGACATTCTTTTCAAGCGCAATTATGGAACCCGCCTTTTGTGAGAAACTGTTCAAATGGGAAATACCAGCGCATAGTGTTGCTTGGGGTTCTTTTGATCAGATGCTCGATATTGTGACGAAGGCCGTTACCGACAGTACATGGCTACTTGGAGACTCTTTCTCTTCTGCCGATATTCTTGTGGGCTCCAATCTTCGTGTCGGACAGATGCTCGGAATTGTTCCCAAAGAGGGCCCTATCAATGACTATATCTCCCGTTTGGAAAAACGAGATGGTTTTGTCCGTGCCGAAGCTATCGAAGCGAGGGAAAGCGATCGTTTCCCTGCGCCCTAAGAAACACTCGATAGTTGACACTGCCAGGGGAAATCCCCCAACGCTCACATTGTGCTATCGAGAACTCTCTGCAGCGTGACCGGGTCGTCACTCATGATTCCGTGCACGCCTGCGTTTAGCAGGCTCCGCATCTCGCTTTCCTCGTTGACAGTCCAGACCTGAATCTTGATGCCAAAGCGATCTGCTCGTGCGCTTAACTCCTCATCAACAACCACGTCGCCGAATGAGGGTGGCGTGTGTAGTATCCAGGCTGGAGGCTCATAGCTGGCCTCGTCCGCCACAGTGAGGCGTGCAAAGGTTAGCGACTCCGCCACAGTGAGTGTCGTGAGAATCTCGGGGTGCGAATTACGAACTCTGCGAAGCGTAGGATCGTTGAACGAGGCAATGACAACCCGATCTTGTAGTCCGAGATCCAACACGATATCCAAAACGTCTTCGTCAATGGTTGAGTCTTTAATCTCAATCGAGAAAAGCATTTGGGGAAAGCCCTCAAGTACGTCACGCAGTCTCGCGATCTTGATACCTGTACCTCGCAGCGGAAAGCTCGCGCCACCGTCAGTGCTAAAGTGGTAGGCCGGGTCAAGTTCCAAAACCTCTGCGTAGCTCATCTCAGAGATGAGGCCGCTGCCATTGGTTGTCCGGTCAACCTCGGCATCGTGGAGCAAGACGATCACGCCATCTTTGGTACTGCGAGTGTCCATCTCAAGGACATCAACGCCTGCTAGAACCGCAGCTTCGAAGGCCGGCATGGTTTCTTCTGGCGCGAGCAGAGCACCGCCGCGATGAGCGATGTTGAGTACCTGGTCGCCAAGGAGAAGATGCTCAGGTGGCTTAATCGTACCCGCGTCCGGCGCCGTTGCCGAGTCTCCACCACACGCGACTAACGTGAGAGAAATGAGGAGTGTGCTTACTAGGTTGACCAAAGCGCGGGCAGCTTCATCGGCCGTTGGTGCAGCGATATTGCGATGACTCGTATCGCTCGGCGAGGTACTACTCACAGCAAGCTCCTAGTGGAGGGCTGCCATACTTCGTCAAGGAACGCGACCAGCTTGTGATTGAGGCGTGAGGGACTAACACGCCACTCTATAATCGACTTTGCTTCAATCATCTGAGCATTCGGCATCTCTTCGGCCAGTCGGTCGGCATCACCATAGGGGCGTTCAGGAGCAATGACCGCCGCCTCAAGGGCAACATTGGCTCCAAGTGAGGTTCCCCCCACTACGGCTTCATCAATACCTAGGTGATCCAACAATGCGATGACATCATCGCCAAACTGCGTCATAGAGTACGAGGCCATACTGTGCGGATGATCTGAGTCTCCGTGTCCGAGCATATCGATGAGGAGAACTCGATTCCCACCATCAACCAGTGCGGGGACCAGATAGCTAAACATCCGCACGTCCATCAAAAGGCCATGGCTAAAGACGATAGTGCGCGAGCCTTCGCCAAAGGTGCGATAGGCGATACGGCGCTCCTTGTGTACAAAGAATTGCGATACTGGAAACCTGCCTTTACGCCTCATAGACCGAGTATGTCACAACCGCCTGCCCATCTTTTGCCTCAACGCCCTAAATAATGCGAGTGAGACGTTGCTCGCGTGGTTCTCACAGGTAGCGCCGAGTTCCCAGTAGCTCGTCCAACTCGCCGAGCGTACTAGACAGAGTGCCAATAGCCTCGTCGTAAGCAGCCTGCGTAGTGGCGAAACTTCCAGCTTTCATCACCCATGCTTGGGTTGGGCTCGCTAGGTACTCAAACCTCTCAGCGCTTGTGGATGGGAAGCTAAGAACCCCAAGGTTCGGACTAGATGTCCGTTTTCCCCTCCCGGCTTGCCCCGCTCACCTATGGTTGCCGTAGCGAAAGAGCGCGGAGTCTTGTGGTAACAATCTAGAGCCTGCCCTGTTTTCTGGGGCTGCTCTGCCTCAATGCCAATGAGCGTGAGCAAGAGGTGTTCGAGCAGTTCAGGGAGCTCATCGCACGTTGGGGAAATCAACCGGGTCATTTGTGCCAGCCAATGAGTGGGAGTTCCCAAGGAGCCGGAAATAGACT
>JAESTW010000149.1 GCA_016763395.1 Kofleriaceae bacterium | reverse complement strand
TTCCAGTTCTCAATATAGCCGATGGAGTTTGCCGCAAAAAAGTTATTGCCGAACCACAATCTACCCTGCTTGTCGAAGTCACATCCGCTTAGGGTCCTGGAACCAGCAACTTGAAGTACGCGACTCGGGTCGATTTGCAGTCGTCTTCCCGAGTTGCCATTTTCATCGTAGGTAAGGCAGAGCAACCGACCTGTTGCTTTGGCGGCGGCAAAGCCCGCACATTCTCCTTTGGCAGGGCTCGAGCGCAGCAGGCATAGCCCTTCATAATTTTGCGCGCAGTTTGAATCCTTGGCCGAGCGGCAGACGAGTTCTCGCTTGTCCCATGGAGCGAGCGCATAGCTTTTCTGCTGAGTGCGGAATCCCGATTTTGTCCGATCCCATTCCTGGATCCAACCGGACGAAGTGATTGCAAAGATATGGCCGTCCATTTGGGCCAGCCCTTCCAAGTCGTCCGAGACCCGCCGATCGAGAGGTAACCTTCCCGACTCAAGCTCATCTCCGGTCTCAGCATCTAAGAGTAAGTATGAACCGTTGGTGCCAGAATCCCCAACAACCATTATCTTGCCGGAGTCCAAGACAACGGCACCGGACGCTTCGGCAATATCGATCGATTTGGCAAAGGGCTGAACAACGCATACCCAGTCCGATGGCTCAGTGGTTGACGTGGACACTGTATCGGTCGGCAGCTCATCGGCGCTCGTTAGAGGGGAGGGCGATACAGTTGTTGGCGCGACCGGCGAGGGCGTGGGAGTTGTTGTTTCCCCATTTTTAGGAGGCTCGGACTGACCGCAAGCCGCTGATGAGACTACCAAGAGCAGCGTCAAGCGTTGGCATACTGCGCTTGCATTGAGCCTATTCATAGCGCACAGCCACGATTTCAAAACTCGCAGTATCCCTTGGGCGTTTGACAGTAATTTCGTCGCCAATCGAGCGGCCCATCATCGCTTTGGCCATCGGGGAATCCATTGAGATCGCCTTCTCTTCGACGTTTGACTCGTCCGGTCCGACAATCCGGTATTCGACCTCTTCGCCATCGTCATTTTCAAGCAGGACCCACGCTCCGAAGAATACTTTGTCGTCACTTCGCTCTTTGGCATCGACGATCGTCACTTCTTCTAGGCGCTTAGCCAAAAAACGTACTCGACCGTCGATCTGTCGCAGTCTCTTTTTGCCGTAGTGGTAGTCAGCGTTTTCCGAGCGGTCTCCCAATGCAGCCGCGTCGGTTACCGCTTGCGTTACAACCGGACGCTCGACCTTCCACAGCTGCTCAAGCTCATCTCGCATACTCTGAGCACCTTCGGGGGTGATATACGCGCTGCGTTTAGGCGGTGGTGGACGATATCTTCCCATGAGAACTATTCTGGGTTCTAGGTGTGCTTAGTGAAGAAGATTTAGGAGTTGGCTCATGCTCTCCTGGTCTGCAGGAGGGAATTCGTAGTTGCCTAAATCACACGCAGCTACCCAGCGAACTTGTTGAACGTTGACTGCTTTCGGACAACAGTCGTCGGGAATAATGCAGCTGTACAGAGTGATGCGAACATCGTAGCCTTCGTATTGGTGGATGTTTTCGTTAATTCTCTCACCCACCAAAACGGTTACTCCAATTCGGCCGCTCAGCTCCCGGATTAGTGCCGTTGTGTTGGATTCCCCATCCTCAACACGTCCTCCGGGAAATTCCCACAACAATGGCAATACTGCTGCCGCTTTTCGTTGGGTCAGCAGGTACTCGCCGTCATTCTCGATGACAGCTGCAACAACCTCAATCAACCGTTTGCTCATGGGGTTCGCATTATTCAGTATCAGTAGCCGGGCCCGCAAGGCCTCATTTTGCTTACCGAGCTAAAGCACGCTTTTTAAGACCGCGACTAAACTGTATCCCATGGCTAAAAAGCCCAGAAAGACGATGGCGTGCTTCCATGGCGGGGTTTCGCCCGATGACAACGAGGTCACCGATGGCGCAGGTAATTTGGGAACTGCGGCCGTAAACTGAGCCGGCGGCATTCCCAGCATTCCCGGCATTGTCGATGGCAGGCCCACGGCGGCAGAGCCAGGCCCACTCAGGTCAATGGGAACGGAACTTGGAACTGGTGGCAGCCCAACAGCCGCGTGCAATGGCATTGCAGAAGGTAGAGGTGTTGGGTTGGCTGCTGCAGCGACGGGAAATGGTGGCCCCTGTGGCATTGCTGGGGCCGCCGCTGCTAAGGGAGGCCTTTGTGCCTGAAAAAGCGAGGTCTTCTTGGCTTCAGGAGCAACTTGCGCTGGTGCACCTTGCGCTGGAAAGTGTGCAGTCGGTCGGTTGTCGCTGGATTGTTGAGCAGCTGCAGACATACCCGGCTGGCGTGTCTTCCGAGGTGGCTGACCAGGCGGTGGTGGGCCAGGCGGTGGCGGACCCGGCGGCTGCCTAGGAGGTCCACCAGGAGCTCGTCCTTGTCCAGTTGGAGCAGGCGAATTCTGCGGCATGGCGACACGAGTTTCGCCGGTCTCCGAACTGTGGAAGGCTGCAACTTTGTCCGCAGGATTGAATTCAACCCGGGTTGCCTCGTCGTCATCTCCTGCATCGATGTTCATGTCCGGTGCAGCTGGTAAAATTGAGGGAAGAATTGCCGGAGCCGGCGCTCTTCGGGGTGCTGCCGGAGCCGGCGCTCTTCGGGGTGCTGCCGGTGCTGTAGCAGCTCTTGGCGAGGGCCTGGTTGCGATCGGCGCTGTGGCTGCGCGATTCGCAGAGCCGTCCGGGCGGGCTTGCCGTTTAGGGGCACCATCGTCTACTTCTTCGAGTTCAGAGTCCCAAGTGCTGTCCGGTACTTCCGGAGTTCGTCCGGTAATGAACTCGCGCATCTGTGTCGCATGCGCTTTGAGGTCATCCTGAAAGTGGTCGTCGAAGAATCGAGCGATGTCTGTCGGACTACCAGAGCCCGCGCGCTTGTGCATTAGTGTGAGTATGGCGTCACTGAATTCTTGCGCGTGTTGATAGCGTTCCTCGCGCTTGTAGGCGAGTGCTTTCATAACCATCCTGTCCACGTCTGCGTTTAGCCGTGGATTGATCGATGATGGCAAAGGTACATTGCCGCTGATAATCGCCTGGTAGGTATCGTAGGTACTCTGGCGTTTGAAGAGCCGCCGTCCGGTGAGTAATTCGTGACACAGAGTACCGAGCGCGAAAATGTCTGTTCTGTGATCGACATCTTTGGCCAGGCATTGCTCTGGCGACATGTATGCGAATTTTCCCTTGATCGTTCCGGTCTTCGTTTGAGAGTCGCGGATGTCCGACTTTGCAATTCCAAAGTCGACGATCTTGAGAATGCCTTCGTAGCTGATAACGAGATTTTGTGGCGAAATATCTCGGTGTACAAGGTTGAGGGGAACACCCTGGGTCTTTTTGTTGTGCGCGTAGAACAGACCGTTACAGGTTTGCGCCACCATACCTAAAACCAGGTTGGGCTCGATAAACCCGCCGTTAACCGCACGCTCTTGTGTCTTGCGCGCCATCTGTGCCACTGACATTCCAGCGAGGTATTCCATCACCAAGAAGTAGCGGCCATCATGCTGCCCGAGCTCCAAGGTTTGAACGATATTGGAGTGTTCGAGTTGCGCGCCAACCCGAGCCTCATCGAGGAACATACGGACAAAATCCGGGTCGTCGGCGAGGTGATCGAGCAGGCACTTGACCACCAGATATTTCTCAAAGCCGGACGCACCAGAGACCCGCGCGAGGTAAATCTCAGCGGTTCCGCCGACGGCGATCAGGGAGAGTAGTTCGTACTTCCCGAGCTTTTGACCAACTAGTTCGCCGGTTCTAGATCCGCTTCCCACGTGAGCTAGAATACAACAACTTGTGACAAGAGATCCAGTTGACAGACCCCAAGGTATCGGAGGAAACCCGTAATTTTGCCTTGGGTTTCACTTATTTAGCCGGACCTTCGCCCTATAATGACGGCTATCCTATTGGCAGATTGCAGAGCAATCCAGTACCGGAGCATATTCCGTGTCACAGTGGACTTCCCGGCGAGGGAAGACCTGACGTGAACAGTCATCACGGGCTTGGTCATCGCCTTGAGTATAAGTACAGGTACCTTCTCGGCCTATCTTTTGGCATATTCCATTGTCACAGAAGTCGCTACTGCCAGCCCGGATCCCAACTCCAAAGTCGGCATCTTCCAGGAGGCAGGTGGCACATAGACTTGTTGCTTCCTCAATTCGAACCGTGCATTCGTCTTTACACAATCCGGCACTAGCCTCACTACAAATATCAAATGCACCATCTAAGGATGGCTCGTCAATAATACAAATCGATTGGCAACGAGGATCGAGATTTTCATCGGCCGAGTCACTTCCGCAACTGAGAAGGCCAAGGAGAAGAATACTTGCTAGTAGTGATTTCATTTTTCCCTCAAACATCAAACTGACTCTACTCACGACTGTATATGGAGTTCCTCTGCGAGAGGGCATTGCCCCAATACTCACACCTCGAGGATCTCGGCTTCTTTCTTGGCACCGACTTCGTCCACAACAGTGATGTATTTGTCGGTCACAACCTGAATCCGCTTTTGACCAGCTTTGGACTCATCCTCGGAAACTTCTTTTTCCTTCTCCGCTTCCTTCAGCATGTCGTTGGCATCACGGCGACCCGCTCGAACGGCAATCCGCGCTTCTTCGGTCATCTTCTTAATGACCTTCGCCAGATCTTTACGGCGCTCGTGGGTCAGAGGAGGAATTGGCAATCGAACCAGCTCAGAGTCTGTCACTGGGTTTAGTCCGAGATCGCTGGACCGGATCGCTTTCTCAATCAGCGCGAGCATTGGCTTTTCCCAGGGCTTAATTGTGATCATGCGGGCATCCGCCACAGCGACACTGGCTACCTGGTTGAGAGGCGTTGGTGTGCCGTAGTAGTCGATTCGGATGTTGTCGAGCAATGCGATATTCGCGCGACCGGTACGCACCTTGGCCAGTTCAGTTTTGAAGCGCTCAATGGCCTTCACCATGCTGGCTTCTGTTTCACTTACAACGTCTTCAACCATAACTTTGCTCCTATGCGAACCGGGTAGGCTCTTTGGTTTGAATCTTTGTTCCCACGGCCTCACCGCAGATGACGGCGCTGATACTACCAGCTTTGTTCATGTTGAAAACGATCATGGGTAGATCGTTGTCTTTACAGAGCGCAAAAGCGGTGCTGTCCATGACTTTGATTTCGTTTTTAAGCGCGTCGGAGAAGCTCACTGTCTTGTAGAGCCTGGCTTCAGGATTGGTGGCCGGATCGCTGTCGTACACACCGTCAACTTTGGTCGCCTTTAGCAGAACTTCAGCGCCGATTTCCATGGCTCTCAGTGATGCCGCGGTGTCGGTAGTAAAGAAGGGATTGCCGGTGCCAGCTGCAAAGATAACGACTCGGCCTTTTTCCAAGTGGCGAATGGCTCGGCGGCGAATGTACGGCTCTGCCAGTTGGTGCATCTCAATAGCGCTAAGCACTCGCGTTTGCAGTCCTTTGGCTTCCAACGCTCCTTGCAAGGCGACCGCGTTCATGACGGTTGCCAGCATGCCCATGTAGTCGGCAGTAGGACGGTCACTATCGCTTTTGGCAGCTTGCGAGACACCGCGAAAGATGTTGCCGCCGCCGACGACGATTGCCAGCTCAATGCCTAGCTCTTTGACCTTTGCGACTTCGGTGGAAATGAAATCCATGAAAGCAGGAGAGATGCCAAAGGACTCATCGCCCATTAGCGCTTCGCCTGAGAGCTTCAGAAGAACGCGTTTATAGATTGGTTTGCACTTGTCGGACATGATGATAGTTTTTCTCAGAGCGGAAATAGTGGGGACAAAAGTATGATGACAGAAACTGGGTACAAAAAAAGAGGTACCGAATTGGTACCTCTTTGATTCTCTATGCTGCTAGTGACGACACTAGTTTTGCATTTTGGCGACTTCGGCGGCGACTTCCGCTGCGAAGTTCTCTTCTTTTTTCTGCATGCCTTCGCCGAGTTCAAATCGGACAAAGCGCCTCACGCTGATGTTCTCACCGAGCGTTGAAACCAGTGTCTGTTGCAGGTCGAAGATGGTCCTTTTATCGTCTTTAACGAAAGACTGGTCGAGCAAGCACAGCTCTTTGAGCCACTTGGTGATTTGTCCGTCGACGATTTTCTCAAGCATCTTCTCTGGCTTGCCGCTCTCTTTGGCAGTCTCGATGCGGATCTTTCGCTCTGCTGCGATGACACTCTCGGGGACTTCTTCGCGTCGGACGTACTGAGCGCCCATTGCTGCAATCTGCATTGAGACGTCTGAGGTGAACTGTATGAAGCTCTCGTTGAGTGCGACAAAGTCAGTCTCGCAGTTTGTTTCTAGAAGAACACCAATGCGTCCGTTGGAGTGAATGTAAGAAGTAACAAGGCCTTCAGTTGCGATGCGTCCGGCTTTTTTAGCAGCTTTAGCAAGGCCCTTGGTGCGAAGGTACTCGATTGACTTCTCGACATCACTGCTACACTCGACGAGTGCTTTTTTGCAGTCAGCCATGCCCGAGCCAGTTCGCTCGCGCAGTTCTTTGATTTGTTCCATTGTTACGCTAGACATATTCTTAATTCCTTTTGCTGCCTAGTTGGAAGCGGTTGGCTCTGCTGGTTTAGGAACTTCAGGAGAAGCAGATTCTTCTGCTGCTGAGTCTGCAATTAGCTTGCTGCCACCGCT
>JAESTW010000148.1 GCA_016763395.1 Kofleriaceae bacterium | reverse complement strand
GGCCATTGGAGCGTCTCGGACCGCGAGGGTTGCCTCGTCCGCCACCACCACCGCCACGTCCTTGTGGTTTCGGTTTTGGCTTGGAGCGTTGCCCAGGAACTGGAACGGCAGCTTCACAGTGGTAGTCGTGGTCGTTGTCCACAGTTACCTTCATTCCGATGAGCTTCTCGATGTCGCGCAAATAGTCGCCCTCGGTCTCGTCACAGAATGAAATCGCGACTCCACTTTTACCAGCACGGGCTGTCCGGCCTATGCGGTGTACGTAGCTCTCTGGCTCGTTGGGCAAATCGTAGTTGAATACGTGGGATACACCGTCAATGTCGATACCGCGCGAAGCGATGTCAGTAGCGATAAGCAGGGCAATATCGCCGTTTTTGTAGCCTTCAAGTGCTTTGCGTCGGGCGTTTTGCGACTTGTTGCCGTGAATTGCAGCCGAGCTGATTTTCATCTTGTCGAGTTGCTGAGAGAGGCGGTTGGCGCCATGCTTTGTCCGGGTAAAGACAATGCCGCGCGTAACTTTGTCTTCTTCGACAATCCACTGCAAGAGTAGTTTTTTGTCCGAACGATCGACGAACATTACAGTTTGCTCTATGCGTTCGACGGTTGTGGATTGGGGAGTGACCTCAACCCGAACAGGACGATCCAAAAAGGAACTGGCAAGCTTGGTGATAGCGTCGGGCATCGTTGCCGAGAAGAGTAGGTTTTGCCGTTTTGTCGGCAAGAACTTCATCACTCTGCGGACATCGTGGACAAATCCCATGTCGAGCATTCGATCGGCTTCGTCCAGGATGAAAAACTCGACGTGTCCGAGATTAATGAGTTCACGATTGGTCAAGTCGAGAAGTCGTCCGGGAGTCGCGACCAAAATGTCGATTCCCTGATCAAGGGCGCGAATTTGCGGATTCTCGTTCACACCGCCGAAAATGACGAGGTGCTTGAAACGCAAAAAACGCCCGTACTCTTTGATGCTCTCGCCGATTTGTGCTGCGAGTTCTCGAGTCGGAGTTAAGATGAGAACCTTGATCTTTACTCGGCCGGTTCGCCGGACAGAGTTCTCCATGTGCTGAAGAACGGGAAGAGAAAAGGCAGCAGTTTTGCCGGTGCCAGTTTGTGCACAACCCAAGACATCGCGTCCGTCCAAGAGAGGCGGAATTGCCATTTCTTGAATCGGTGTTGGGGTCTCATAGCCAAGAGCAACAAGTGCTTTTTGCAGGGGCTCGATTAGTTTCAGTTCTTTAAATGTAGTCACAGCGTTTCCGGTTTGCGGCAATAAGTCCGCGCGGTGGCGCCTCCTTAGCACGATTTTTCACTCAAAGGCGAAGACACGCGACAGCGAGGGCGATTTCCTCTACCGTGGGCCAATATGAACATTCTCGTTATCAACTGTGGCTCCTCCAGCATTAAATATCAGGTAGTTGATCCGGATTCAGGAGAGCAGCGGGCAGCGGGAAAAGTCGAGAGAGTTTCCGAAATGGCAGGTGGCCACAAGCAGGCCCTCGCTGAACTGCTCAAGTCGCTTGCGCAACATGAAATATCGGCCGTCGGGCACCGAGTGGTTCATGGCGGCAGTGATTTTACTGAGTCGGTGGTGATCGACGATGACGTTCTGACTGCCATAGAGGCTTGCGTTCCGTTGGCGCCACTGCACAATCCGGCCAATCTCGCTGGGATTCGAGCGGCGATGGAAGTATTGCCAGCTGTGGCACAAGTCGCGGTATTCGATACCGCCTTTCACTCGCGAATGCCCCGACGTTCAACGACGATTGCCATAGACTCGGACACGGCAAAAGAGTTTGGAATTCGCCGGTATGGATTTCACGGCAGTTCGCACTCGCATGTGGCACAGCGAGCCGCGGCATTTCTCAAGCGTCCCATCTCCGAATTGCGACTGATTAGTTGTCATCTCGGCAATGGTGCTAGTGCCTGCGCCATTGAGTACGGACGTTCGGTCGAGACCAGTATGGGAATGACGCCGCTTGAGGGGCTTGTGATGGGCACACGCTCGGGGGATGTGGATCCTGGTGTTGTTCTTAGGCTGTGCCGAGAGCTTGGTATTGATGAGACCGACACCTTGCTCAATCGCAATAGTGGTCTGGCCGGGATATCGGGGGTTGGCAATGATTTGCGTGACATTGAGAGCAAAGCCGCTGAGGGCCACGAGGGTTCTCGGCTCGCGATTACTGTATTTGCTCATCAATTGCGAAAATACATTGGAGCTTACGCTGCGGTGATGGGTGGGGTGGACGCTATTCTCTTCACGGGTGGTATCGGACAGAACAGTGTTGCCATGCGCCAGCGAATTGTTCAGCGTTTGGATTTTCTAGGTGTGCAAGTGGACGAAGACGCCAATCGAGATTGCAAACTGACAGCGCAGCAGGACGTATGGGATATCAGCGGAGAGACCGCTCGTACCCGGGTGCTAGTAATCGCTACCAATGAAGAACTCAAGATCGCTCAAGAGACAGCTCGTCTGCTTGCGAAGGAGAATCACGTTGTTTCGGAGAAGGCTATCCCAATCGCTATCAGTGCCCGTCATGTACACCTCGATCGGGCGACGATGGACATTCTTTTTGGCGAAGGCAGTGAATTGACTGTGTACAAAGAGATATCGCAACCCGGACAGTACGCGTCCGAGCAACGGGTGAATCTTGTCGGTCCGAGGAATCGCATTGATGGTGTCCGAATTCTAGGACCCTTGCGATCAAAAAATCAGATTGAAATTTCTCGTACAGACGAATACAAACTGGGAGTTGATGCACCGATTCGTGGCTCGGGTAAGGTCGCGGGATCGGCTCCGATCATCTTGGAGGGCCCCAAGGGAACCATAAATCTCAAGGAAGGGCTGATTTGTGCTCGCCGGCACATTCATATGACGCCCGCAGATGCGGAGCACTATGGCGTGAGCCACGGCGATGAGGTCGAAGTGGCAGTATGTGGTGGACCGCGAGACCTCGTTTACGGTGACGTCTTGGTCCGGGTGAAATCTAGTTACTTGCTCGAGATGCACATCGACACCGACGAGGCCAATGCAGCGGAACTCTCTCGTGGTGCCACTGGTGAGCTTGTGTACGAAGTCCCAAGTGTGCCGGTTGTGGCTACCTTGCGCAGTCGACGGTAATCGCAATGCCACAATACTAGTGGATTGAAGTTTAGGCGGCACGCTTTGCAAATGACGCCAATAGGGCATTGAAGCGGGGCTGGCTGAGCTGCACACTTAGCACCGATGACTACTAGCGAAACAAGCGATAGCAAAAAAGATAGCACCGGCGCCGAAAAAGTCCGCTGGGATTTGAGCGACCTCTACAGCAGCGCCGACGATCCACAGCTCGACAAAGATTTGGAAGAGCTACTCGGACTCGCCGCCGCTTTCGAGGAGAACCATCGAGGTAAACTCAAAGACACGCTAGGGGATGCGCTCAAGCTTGAGTCGAAGATGACTTGTCTGTCCGGTAAGATGATGATCTACTTGTTTTTGCTGCGCAGTACCGATGCTACCAACGAGCGCATTCAGCAGCGCATGGGGCAAGTACACGAAGCCTGGAGCCGGGCTGCCGCCAATCATCTGAACTTCTTCGAGCACGAACTGGTGGCGATCAGTGACGAAGAGTACGAAAAAATCTTAAGCCATGACGACAATGCCAGGCGTCACAAACCGATGCTCGATCAGAGTCGCGCCAATCGCAAGTACCTACTGGACGAGCCCATCGAACGCGCTCTCACCTTGCGAGCTCCTTATGGCGCCTCGGAATGGAGTGACTACCTGGACGAGATGGAGTCCGAACTGCGATTC
Organism: Kofleriaceae bacterium; assembly: GCA_016763395.1. GTDB lineage: Bacteria > Myxococcota_A > Polyangia > Haliangiales > Haliangiaceae > NORP324. The sequence continues at coordinate 8,720 of JAESTW010000148.1, read as the reverse complement.
GAGTGGAAGGGAGAATGCAAGACCTTGCCTGAGATTCTCCATGTTGTCAGCAATGACGCTGATGGCGACAATCGAGCAGCAGCACTTGAGATATTTTCTAAAGGGCTGACCGAGCAGCGCTTCGACAAACTCATGGCCCGTACACTCAACGTGGTACTGGGCTCAAAGGGCACCGAAGATCGCGAGCGCAAGTTTGCCTCGCCAATGAGTTCTCGAAATATCGGCAATCAAATTGATGACAGCACTGTCGAGGCATTGCACGATGCAGTGGCCGAGCACGGAGCAGTGCAAGGACAGCGCTACTACAGGCTCTTGGCCGCGCACTTGGGCAAGAAGACGCTGCGCTGGTCTGATCGCAATGCTCCCCTACCTTTCGTAGACGAGCGCATCATTCCCTGGCAAGAGTGCATGGACACAGTACTGGCTGCTTACGGCTCGTTTTCGCCAACCTTGCGTGACTTGGTAGCAAAGATGGTCGACAGAAAATGGGTAGATGCGCCACCGGCTGTAGGCAAGGGAGGCGGCGCATTTAACTACGCTGTGCTTTTGCCAAACGGCGAGGCGCGCGCTTACAACTTCCTCAACTATCTCGGTTCCACTCGAGACGTCATGACAGTTGCTCACGAAGCCGGACACGGTGCCCACGGAATTCTCGCTGCCGAAGCGCAGGGAGCACTGATGTTCCGAGCGCCCATGGCCTATGCCGAAACCGCCTCTATCTTTGGCGAGATGACCACATTCAAGTACCTCTTGGGCAAGGCCGAGAACGACGAGCAGCGGCTTGCACTACTCATGGACAAGAGTTCGGACCACGTGAACACGGTTGTCCGGCAGATTTCTTTCTCTAACTTTGAACGCAAAATTCACGAGCAGCGCGCATCGGGCAAGCTCACGGTTGATGACTACAGCAAAGCTTGGATGGACGTCACCACCGCATTTTACGGCGAAGAGGGAGAACTCTTTAGCTACGACAATGTCGCAAATCTTTGGTCCTACGTTTCTCACTTCACCCGTCCTTTCTATGTCTACGCCTACGCGTTTGGCGAACTCTTCACCCAGAGTCTCTTCGCCGTACAAGAACAATTTGGAGACAAGTTCGAAGGCATGTACCTCGACCTATTGCGCGCCGGTGGCAGCAAGAACGCCGTCCAGCTCATGGAACCATTCGGCCTAGACCCCCGCGACCCCGAGTTTTGGAGCAAGGGCATCAAAGGCAGCGTAAGCACCTGGCTCGACGAAGCAGAAGCCATCTCAAAACGCATGGGCGTTATCTAACCCCCAACATTCACCTGCGTGATCTTGTCTTTAACCGATCCTGCCTTCAACTCGGAACAGGATCACGCCAAACAACCAGCTTCAAAGCGCGGAGCCCCTGAGCACGGTGGCCCATAGAGGCAATACGAAGAAGTTTCCGGTTGCTTTGCTCTCCTAGAAGAATTTGCGCTCGGGGCCAAAGTGTCGCATGAAGCCCATGATTAAGGTTCGCTGGTCAAAGCCACCGTTCAAAATTGGTAGGGTTGTCCGAGCGTCCTCAAGGTCTCCGCGGTCGAGAATAGAAAACTCAATAAAGAGGTCAACCCGTTGGCTAACCGCACTGAGCGCGCCCATTCGCATGTTGACGCGGGGCTGGGGATCGATGGCGCCCGGGTTGCCATAGACGGGCAGGTAGTAGTCGAAATTCAGCCAAGCAGCAAAGAGGCCTTTTTCCGGGTCGCGCAAGGAGAGTCCGACTCGAGTGAAGACTTCGTCGGAAATGTAGGTTTTGCCGTCGTCTTGGTCGTAGAGTAGTTGATTGTGAGAAAATCCGAGAGAGGTGTCAACGAAGAGGAATTTTTGCAAGTCCAAGTGATGCTCGAGAGCAAAATCGCCGCCGACCCAATAGCCGTCTTGTCCGAGGATCGGTCCGCCTTGCGCTCGTGTCCATGCAGAGAAGTCATCCCAAAAGTTTGTCCGAACTCCGAGCAAAGAGCCTTGCCAAGCAAGCTCGTCGGTGTAGCTTGGTTGTTTGGGCAAGATATCGGTGCCGAGAAATAGATCAAAGTGGGAAAAGGAGAATAGCGTGTGCAAGCGCATGAGCATGAGGTCGGTGAACTCAAGCGTTTCTCCGCCCAGGCTAGGTTCGCTGGTGATAAAGTTCAAGCTCACGCCGATTTCCCAGGGCAAGGGAGGATCACCCGGTCCGTCCGGCTCTGGCATCACCATTCCGTGTTCGGCTGCCAGGAGTACTTCTGTGTCCGTGGTGGGAGTCGCTTGTCGTGTTCTGGACTTTGCCGCCTTTTTTGTTTTGGCACCAGAGCTCTGGCTACCTGAGGCCCGAGAGGGAACACTATACTGAGCCTCCGCTTCTCCGAGTGCGAAGAAGCTAGCGACAAAGGCGGCAATGATGGGAAGCAGCGGGAAGGCAGGAGTCCTGTGGTTTTGCGTGAAATTTGTCATACTTGGCGCTCTAACGTGGGCAGTGGTTGAAACTTACACTCTAGGTTGAATATAACGAGAAGCCTCGTCAAGGTCGCTAGTCGTTATCATCGAGTTGATAGAGCACGGAGTGGCCCAGCTGAGTGAGCTGACTTTTCTGCCGCATGGCCCGGCGTGCGTTTTCGCGTTCCGCGGCGCCCTCGTCGATGGCGATTTCAGCGCGAGCCAAGTCGGCAAGCAGCGCCTGAGCCACTTTTTCGTTGCATTGCGAGTCAGCCTGGGCTGCGATGATGACTTGGTGGATGTCTCGCAATGCCAGAAGTGCATCTCCACTTGAGCCACTTGTGCGTTTGGCCCAAGCTCTATCGACAGCACTTGCAACCCGTAGGCTTAGGTCTTCTGCAACAATGTCGTGGAGGTCTTTTGGGTCGAGAGTTTGCCTCAGAGGAATTCCGACGATATGTGCGTCCCGGGATTGTCCCTGCGCATCGTCGTACGTGAGAGTGATTCGGCCAGCGCTGGTGCTTTCGCTAGAAGGCTGTTGGTGGAGACGAACGAGAATCTGCCTGGGAGCCCCACTAGACAAGTCTCCGACCTGAATCGAAAGCCCGTCCGGAAAGGGGCGAGAGGGCAGGGAGTGCAATAACTCGACGCTGTCGATGTCCGGATGGGGAAGTAGCTTGAGTTCGGTGTTTTGCGCTGAGATTGAGAATACGCCCTCAAGTTCTCGGCCGAAAGCAGCGGGGATGTCTTCAGGGGCAGCTAAATAGTAGTAGCCACCATGTCCCTGCTGAGCCATCTCCATAAGCAGCTCGTCATCAAAGCCCTGTCCGAGTCCCATTGTTGTCAGAGTGACGCCAGCTTGAAACACGGCCTCGCTGATTGCGCACAGCTTGCTCTTGTCCGTAATGCCAACAGATGCCTGCCCGTCGGTCAATAATAATACACGAGAAATGCTATTTCGGACAAAGCTGGATTGGATTTGCTTGGTCGCGAGTCGCACTGCAGCCGCCAGGTTTGTGCCGACGCCGGTGGTGAGTTGGTCAACGACGGCGAGCATCTCCTCTTTGCGTTCATCGCTTACCGGGCCAGGGGGGCAGAGTAAGCTCGGGGCTGCGTCAAAGGAGATGATAGACAATCGGTCTTGCGTGCCCAGGCGCCCGATGAGTTCTCGGGCTGCGTGCTTTGCCTGCTCGATTCTCGGTCCGCGCATAGAGGAGGACCTATCGATTGCCAAGCACAGGTTTACTGGTCTTCGCTCTTCTGTCGGCAATACGGCGGCACTCAGACGAATCAGCAAGAGTATGCTGCCGTCTTCTTCGGGCCCTTTGCACAACACCGAAAGCTTCACGACGAGTATTCTACCACGGAGGATTTGCTTTGGTATGGTCCGGGCCATGGCAATCCACAAGGAAGTCGCTATTCGCCGAGTACTCATCGCCAATCGCGGTGAAATCGCTATTCGTATTATCCGTACCTTACGGGAGCTCGAGATTGAGAGTGTCGCGGTGTTCAGCGATGTCGATCGATGTGCAGCCCACGTGTTGCTAGCGGATATGGCCCTGCCGATCGGCGCGGCACCTGCGGCAGAAAGCTACTTGGTCATGGACAAAATCATTGCGGCCTGCAAAGAGTCGGGCGCAGATGCGGTTCATCCGGGGTACGGGTTTCTCTCAGAGAATGCAGTCTTCGCTGAGCGTCTGGAGAAAGAAGGGATTATTCTTATAGGACCGCCGGCCAATGCAATGCGCCTCATGGGCTCGAAGACTGAAGCCCGCAAGGTGATGCTCGAATCAAATATACCAGTGGTTCCTGGCGAGAGTGGCCCGGGCGGCAACGGCTTTGATGACGCGGTCAGCGCCATGGTTGCTGCCGAGTCGATAGGCTACCCGGTTCTGATCAAGGCGGCAGCCGGTGGCGGCGGCAAGGGCATGCGCATGGTCGAGGAGAAGTCTGCGTTCGAAGCAGCTTTCGCCGGCGCAAGACGAGAGGCTCTAAATGCTTTTGGAGATGACACTGTCTTTGTGGAAAAGGCTGTTATTCGTCCCAGACACGTCGAAATTCAGGTTTTTGCCGATCAGCACGGCAATGTTGTGCACCTCGGTGAACGAGATTGTTCCATGCAGAGGCGACACCAAAAGGTCATCGAAGAATCACCTTGTCCGGACGTGTCCGAGGAGCTGCGGCAGAAAATGGGCGAGGTCGCGGTTACGGCAGCCAAGACCTGCAACTATGTAGGAGCGGGCACGGTAGAATTCTTACTCACAGCCACCGGCGAGTTTTACTTTCTCGAGATGAACACTCGATTGCAAGTGGAACACCCGGTGACCGAGATGGTGTATGGCGTTGATTTGGTGGCGTGGCAAATTCTTGTCGCTGAGGGTAAGCCGCTTCCGCTGAGCCAAGAGGAGATCAACCAACGCCGACGCGGCGTGGCCATGGAGTGCCGAATTTACGCCGAAGACCCCATCCGCTTTCTACCCTCTCCGGGCACAATTCAAACGCTGCGAGTACCAGCCGGGCCCTACGTCCGCGACGATTCCTGCGCTTATGAAGGCGTCGAAATCTCGATGTACTACGACCCGCTCATCTCCAAACTCATCACTTGGGGAGATACCCGCGAGCAAGTCATCGCCCGAATGCGGCGGGCCTTGGCTGAATATCGCGTCGTTGGTATCGAGACCAATATCTCCTTTCATCAGCGAGTGATGACCCATCCGAGCTTTGTCGCCGGAGAGTACGATACAGGTACGATTGAGCGTGATGAGGAGCTGCGAACTCCTAGAATTGCGAAAGGCACCGAGCTGGAAGCCGGGATCGCCGTCGCTGCACTCCGCGATCACATGGGCGGCCCGAAGAGCATGGGAGCCGAGGTGGATGGTGCGACAAATGGTGCGACAATGAGTGGTTCAGCATGGCGCTCGCCACTGCCAACTTGGCGATCCCGCTAGAGGTAGGCTAGATCGCACTATTGGCGCGAACCTGAGGGTAGGAAATCGGGCCCAGCCACAGGCTCCACACGCTGCACACCGTTGAGCTTGTGTCGCAGTTTGGAGATGGTCTCGTAGACGACTCGGCGCATGCGATTAATCCCGCCCAAGGGCCGAGATTCAGGAAGAGCGTGCCATGGCGTGTATGAGAGATTCTCGCAGAAGCTCAGTTGCTCCTCGGAGCGAAAGGCCTGGGAAGGAATACGGATGCGTGCCACGGTAATAAAGGGCGATGCCTCCTCAGACCATTTGACCATGGGGTCTTCGACAGGCATGGACTTGGCATTTGTTTGCAACTGAAGCATAAAGTCAAAGCAGCCTTCTCCTTGCTCTAGGTTGAGCTGCATGTTGTCCGCCAAAAAATTGTACTCGCCGGTGTTCTTGTAGAGCCCCTTGTGTATCTCGCATGGTTTTGCCGAGAACTTAATGGCTTTTTCGCCCAAGAGGTACGGCGCCATGCTCCAGTAGCGTGTCTCAAGCGGATTCACCGAAACGACTTTGGTGATGGCTCTCGCGATTTCCGCGCCCTTAAGATGCCAGCTCTCTGGATTTCGGATGCCGATGAAGTAGTTGAGAACGTCCCCGTGTTGTTGCTTCTTCGTAAAGTCGAGGTAGTTGCTCGCGCTGTTTACGAAAAACACCGGGTAGGAGATCATGAGAAAATCTTGAGTCTGCTCGTCGATTTCGGCAGCCATGATCTTCTTGCCCGGAACGCCCATGAGCTTGATCGCCATACCGCGTCCGTCGCCAATAGTGTCCGACTGTGGGATGGGATTGCCATTGGAGTAGCGAATCCAGGCGTCGTACTTCTTTGGCTCTTTGAACACACCAAACTGCAGGTTCTCGGGATTGGAGAGAACCTCAAACTCGGCGCGGACACAACCGTGCGACTTGGCGTGGGCATCCCGCTTGGCGGGACGTGTGCCCGGCGGATAGGTGCGATTGATGAACCCAGAGAGCAGCTCACTCACCTCCTGAATCGCTTTTGGCTCGTCGTCCGGAATGGTTTCTAGCCCAAAGGTCGCCGTGTGAGAGGGGATTGGTGTGGAGTTGCCACAGGCGCCGAATACGCTGACAAAGGCGAGGCCGGCGATGCTTGTTAATACTCTGGTGTTCATACTGATACTTGTCTTCCCCGCTATAGCGATTTCATGTACTCAACCAAATCCCAGCGTTCTGTCTCGGTCAGAGTGGTGCCGTAGGTGTGTCCGGTATTGGCATTACCCAATTTGCTCACATCGAAGACAAATGGCGTGTAGGTATCGGCTTGTATCGGCTGGTCCATTGTGAAGCCAACATTAACAGGATCGTACACCCGACTGCCGAGGATGAAGGTCTTGCTGCGCTTGTCGACAGGTAAGAGTAATTCCCAGAGGCTGGGTACCGAACCATTGTGCAAGAAGGGCGCGGTGGCCCAGATGCCGTTGAGAGGGCGACTTTTGTAACCGACAGTTCCAGAGCAGCTCTCGCCGTCGGGCATGGCGGGAATGCACTTTCGTGATTCGAGGCGTATGGTGCCGGTAGCAAACTCCGTAATCTCCGCTTTGATGCTCTCTTCCGGGTGGTGCAGCAGCGAGCCGGTAACGGTATTGATCAGAGGCTCTAGACCGGCGACCATGTCTCCTGTGGAAGCGGCGATTATGTCGCCGACGATAGCGGCCTCTTTCTTGCCAGCGAAGATACCGGCTTTGTACTCGCGATTGATGTTGAGGAGTGCGCCCGAGTCAGTCTTGATGTCGGCAAGCGGGGTAATCACGGCCACGTAGGCCTTCTTGATGGCATTCTTGTGATCGATGACCTCGTGGCAGCTCGCACAATTGTTGGCGAATAGCGTTTTGCCGCGGCCCGACTTGTCCGAGTTGATCTCAGGAAAGACTTTTGCCGGCCATGGTGGCGAATTCAGCTCTCGGACATTGTTCTCGAGGGTACCGAGATTCTCAATGGCGAGGCTGGAGACGTAGGTATCCTTGCTGCTGAGCGCGACGCTACCAAAGACGCCCACGACCTCGCCGCCATTGCGCACCAGAGTACCAATACCACTGGCGTTGGCTGCAAAGCCCGTCCATTGCACTGCGCTGGACTGATCAGTGCCCCACAGGAACGGGTAGCTAACAGGAGCATTTGAGGGCTTGGCGTTTTCCGGCATCTCCGGCAAGGTGGCCATCACTTGGTTGATGATGAAGCCGATGGCGTCGATGCGGCCGAAGCCGTAGACCTCCGCAGCAGGATCTTGCTTGCCGATGGAGGAGCCAACCCGATTGATCTCGTTGCGAGTGTGCAGCTTGTCGTGCCTGAGCTTAACTTCGGCCAAAAGCGCAGCTTTGTTGGCCTCGTTGTTGTCCTCGCCAAGTACCTTCGTTGCGAAGCGTGAGAACTTGTCTGGATCACTGACCAGTGCGCCCAGTGCGCTGACCATCTCGTTGCTCATCAGGCTGAAGTCTGCGAGGGAAGGTGCGCCATCGATGCGCATCATGATCTTTTGCTTGGTCTCTTCTATGGTGTACTCCAGCTGTGTGGAGTGGCAGGCGGCGCAGGTGAAGCCCAGCCAGTGCTTGCCGTCGCTCTCGCCCTTTGTCCAGCCGACGGGCAGTCCATCGGGGTTGCCCGTTGACGTTGAGGCCTCACGTGGCAGGTAGCGGTAGCGCTCGATATTTGCGCTAGCCAGGTAGCGTTTCTGGTTGCTCGCCTGCTCAAGCGCTAAGATCCACTCGTAGGGCATTACTTGTGAGCCCTGGTCTGTGTTGTAGAAGTGTTGCTGGGTGTCGTCGGTCCAGCCTTGCGCAAGCTCCATCACGTAGCCTTTGGCGTCGGTAACCGGGTCTCCCTCGGTAATTTGCGTACCTGTTTGTTTGGGGGCGGAGCAGCCCGTTGCCAGGGCTCCCAAGAGGCCTATGGCGAATACATTGGTAGCAGTCTTTAGTATCATCATCGTGTGTTTCCTTTTTGTCCCTAGCGCATTGATCAATAGGGAGAGTAAATCTGTGTTTTTGCTTTGGGTCTCAGCGTCCAGTGAGGTGCAATCACGGTTGACCTCCCGATCGAATACACGGACCCGAACGGGTTATATCCGTAGCCAAACCTCTGGGTAAAATCTCGCCGTACAGGTCCCCTCCGAACGAGGCAGAACTGTTACACCTCTTGTCCGGATACCGATTTTATCGGCCGCGTTTCGTCAACTACGACTGCAGGCGATAACCAATGTCGTTACGCATGTAGTGAACAAGTCACTAGGTATAGTTCTTGTTGCCATGTCTTTTCCCTTTTTTCCCCAACCACACCAACACCTAAAGACTGTTGCGTTGCCCATAGATACTT
>JAESTW010000147.1 GCA_016763395.1 Kofleriaceae bacterium | reverse complement strand
GCTGCCAGAAGTGCATCTTTCGGAACACCTCGTCAACGGCAAAAGAAAGATACTCGGACAATGTCCGAACAACCAAAGCAGACCTGGGGCGAGATGAAGAAGCTGTATCCGGATCAGTGGCTGATGGTCGTCGAGTTTGAAACCAACAAATTCGGTGACATCGCAAGCGGCGTGGCTGTCGGACACGGCACGGGCAAAACCACGACACTGTTTGATACTTCTCATGTTTCATCAGTGGTAATCCATCCCGATATGAAGATACGGCAGACCTCGCAAGAATATTCAGTCTCAACTGAGCGAGAATGACGCAACGCCTTGACCTGCACATGCTCGACCTGACATCGGGTAGACTGCCGTCATGAATCTCCTGGAGACGGTGCGACGGCAAGTAGAACTGTTGAACGCAGGCAGACCACTCGACGCATTCGACCTGTGCTTTGCCGACGACGGCATCATGTACGACAACGACGAAGTATTTGCGGTAGGAAAACAAGCCTGCCGCGCCAAGCAAGAACCTTTCATCTTGGCTGCTCAGTCAATTGAGGGCAATATCACGCGCTGCACGCTAGACATCGCGACGGGAGTAAGTGTTCTCCGAAATCAGACTAGCTTCGTGGGCGCTGACGGTCGCAGCACCGCCATTGGTGGCATCCACGTCCAACGCTGGGAGAACGGAAAAATCGTGGAGGAACGCTACTATCGTGACGCAATGGCGGAGGAGAAATGCTCCACCGACATCTTCTGCGGCGAAGAGATTTGAACTCGACACAGGACTGAACGGGTTCGCACACGTGGTTACTGCCCCAACGGCGTTTGTATTGGGATAATTCGTAGTGGGTTTGTTGCTCGGAAAGTGGACTACTGAGCAGCTGGGTTGAACCGAACTCTATAGACTTCAACACCATCAGCAGAGCTGGTCATGAGCTGCTCAACTTCAGCATTCCATGGAAGAAGCGAGAAGGATTTGCCAGCATAGGTTTGCTCCGGGCTGTCCTTGCTAAGAGGTAACCTAAATATCGGGGCGGCGCTCAACGGATAGCTCTTGGCGATAATCACGGCATAGTCGCTGTCGGTGTTCAAGGTGATCACCTCGTCCATCGACTCGATGGAATTTCCGAAGGAGAACATTTCCATGGCCGCGTCTCGTGCTGGTTGGACTTTGGTAAAGCGAGGATCTTCGTGAAATCCGACGCGAGCCTCAGCCGATGGCCAGGTCGAAAATACACCGGCGGTCGGCTGTACGCCCTTGACGTTCGTCGCAACCACGGCGAAAGAAGCAGCTTGCTGGTTGTCATACTCTGCGAGCACTGGACCAATTTCTGCGAAGTACTCTCCATACATCCACGCTGCCTTGTCGTCGGCGACTTTGCCGACCGCCCATTCGAGGCGACGATCTGCTTGCAATGTCATTTGAGTTGTCGTGTTCGTTTCGTTTGTTTGCATGACAACCAAGTTAGTTGCACTCCCGTCCAATTGGAATTGCGGTATCTGGAGGGGTATGGTGCAAATATCGACCACCGGTCGGTGGAGCGACGATGTCAGAACTGGACTGGAACGATATACGGGTTTTCCTTGCACTTTTCCGAGCACGCTCGGTTCGCAAAGCTTCTGAGAAGCTCGGCATGAGCCACTCGACCGTGTCGCGGCACCTCACGGAACTGGAGAATAGCTTGGATGCGGTCCTGTTCACCCGATCCAGAGATGGTCTTCTACCGACCGACGTCGCAAAGCAAATCGTGACAAAGGCAGAGAAGGTTGAAGGCGAGGTGATAGGTCTAGAACGAGCGGTCGTAGGCTCAGATTCCGCGATGTCAGGCCAGGTCCGCATTACCTGTCCTCCGCTTCTCTCCCAACTCATGCTCATGCCGATGTTGGCTGAATTCGCAGCCAGCTATCCGCACGTCGAACTTGTCGTGAACTCAAGTTACTCATTCGAAGACCTCATGCGCGGTGAGTCCGACGTCGCGCTTCGCTCACAGTTTAATCCTGATGACAATCTCGTAGGCAATCGACTACCAGACTTTACTAACTTCGCTTATGCGTCGCCGGACTACCTTCGTGAACATTGGTTTGAGGGCAACCAAACAAGCGCAACCTGGTTGGGGCGAGTTAAATCGGGACCTTCACATTCTTGGATCAACGAAGCGCCCTTTCCAGAGGCAGCGTCTCTGCACAAATTTTCGGACATGATGGACCAAGCGCAAGCTGCGGTTGCAGGGTTAGGCATGGTGGTCTTGCCCTGCTACTACGCCGACCGACTGCCGGGGTTGGTTAGAATTCCGGGGACGGGCCCCCTTTCAAAGCGCTCTATGTGGGTTCTGACCCATCCAGATTTGCGTAGCTCTGTTCGCATAAAGACCTTCTTACGCTTCCTGTTTGCAGAGATCTCAAAACAAGAAAAACAAATTACTGGAGAATAGGGACGCTGGTCGAAAGCACTCAGGAGCGGTCCCTCGGGCGATTGCCCCTTCTCCAACAATATGAGGCCACGCTTCAGATCACATCCAGATCTTCGCCAAAACTGACGCAGCCCTCCGCACGACGTCCGAAACGAAGAACCACACCAGCGTGTTATAAGTGACGAGTTTCTTCACAATGCAGGCATTCCCGGCACTGTCTCTAAGAACATTTCCATTCTTGCGGGACTACAAACGCAACGCTATGGAAAACTTGTCCTTCCTGAAATAGGCATTTGCGGCAAAACCTTGTCCGACATGGAAGTGAATGACCATTGACTACCAGCGCGGTGTGGTGGAAGTTGGGTAGCATCGCGAAGACATTTCGGATGTAGCTAGACTCGCTTCTATTTGCTCCCAACGGCACCTGCACTGGGAGAGTTCTTAGTGCCTAAGAGAACGGGCGAGAATACATTTGAGGGGTGCGAGTTGAGGAGTCGAGGAGAAATGAACGCTTGTTTTAATCGTAGTGACACTATAGTATCACTCGTGTGAAGACCGAACTTGTAACCACTTTGAAACGGCGAGCTACCGAATTGTTAGCAGAGTTACATGAGTCGAAGGAACCTATTCTGATTACCGAACACGGAAAACCCTCAGCATACCTTGTCGATGTAGACGACTTTGAGCAAATGCAGCGACGGATGCAGATCCTTGACGGTATCGCCCGAGGAGAGATGGCCATTCTTGAGAAGAATGTCTGCAACCAAGCCGAGGCAAAAGCCAAAATGAGTAAATGGCTCAAATAGTTTGGACGGAACCGGCTCTATCAGATCTGAATGCCATTGCTGAGTACATAGCCCTCGATCACCAAGAGGCTGCCCAAAAACTAGTTTCTCGAGCGTTCACCAGCGTCGAACGACTTGAACAATTTCCCAATTCTGGTCGTGTCCCCTCCGAACTTCCAGGCTTACGATATCGAGAAATTATCATTCGACCGTGTCGAGTATTTTATCGCCACAACATGACAAAAGTGTACATTTTGCATGTGATGCGCAGTGAAAAACAACTCCGAAAATTCCTGCTTAAAAACCGCTAGCTGCAATTCCCGGTTACGTTGCCTCAAGTAGCTGTGGATAGGCGATGTCACCCTCTTCCCTAAGAAAATATCGGAGTCGTTCGAGGTCTTTGACAATTGTTCTGGGACTGGTTGGAGGCGGAAGAGGCAGGAAGAGCAACTTGAGGTTCTGGCGGCTCTCAATCAAAGCCGAGGAAGCACGCAGCGCCTAGAACGAATCAACCTCCCGAAGGTTGGTGGAAATCGGAGTCGCCGTGCCCCGCTAGTGCCACTCTTCAAGAGAGTATCATGGGCATGAAGGAGTGCTTACGAGAGGACGGAACGCCCCACGGACCTTTTGTCGGTTGGGAAAGAGATGGTGGCCAGTTCTCGTTGGGTGACGACAAGAACCAGAAATATTGTAAGTACAAGGAAGGCGCGTTCCTCGATGGAAAACGACACGGCACTTG
>JAESTW010000146.1 GCA_016763395.1 Kofleriaceae bacterium | reverse complement strand
TTTGGCGAGAAAGGATTCTTTAGCTCCCGTACGTGGAAGTTTGTCACCACCAACGTTGGGACTTCCTTCATAGGTCCCTAGTACCAGAATGTTTCCGTCCGGATCGAAAGCAATCTCTCGTCCACATACGTCGTCCGGGTTTTCGAAAACCTGAGAATGAACCGGCACAAGATAGTCGTCACCACATGCGCTTGCCAGCAGTCCGGACAACGCCATTATCATCGCAAGGGTTAGAGTGCTACCAGAATTGAGTGAGCGAGTGAGTGTCATAGGATTTAGTTCTTTGCCGCAGTATAGAGGTCGCTTAGCTCTGGACGGGCTACTTCGAGGTCAGGACTACCAGAGTCTTCACAGCGAATGTCGACCTTACTAGAAGGAGTTGGCGTTAGGGGGAAGGTGAAGGGGTCAAAACCTGTACAATCGTCGCCAATACTGTCGAGGTTCGAGTCTAGTTGATCTGGGTTGTACGTGAATGGGCAATTGTCACAGGCATCCGGAACGGAATCACAATCACTGTCTTTTTGGTCCGAGCCGTGCGCTTCGGCACAGTAGAAGGGAGCGAACAGTTTGGAGTAGAGCCGAGAGACATGGGTGTCTTTGTTGGCGATTGAGAAGCGTGTCAGAGCATGTGGATAGTAGTCATTTTCCGGTTGCGGCGCACTTGGTGTGGGTTCTTCGGACGTGCCGAACCAACTTCCAACAAATGCCCAGATTCGAGTAGGGGCTGTTTCTACCCAGTTTAGCAAGTCTCTAATCGATATTCGCTCTGGAACAGATTGACGGATTACACGGTCGAGCACAGTGCTTCGATGATTTTCGACCGATAGATAGTCGTTGGCTGCGATTGATTGTGTGTACGAGGAATTGCGTGGGTCCTCGGAAGGCCCAATTCGAAACCGAGGATTTGGCGCATATTGTTTCCGGTCACCTCGATACCCACTAGTATCGATGTCCGCTAAGGCAAAAGCACAATCTGTCACGATGGCTTCGCCGCTTACTATCAATATTCCTGAATCTAGGTCGGATTCATTGTCACCGATAGCATCGGTATACCGACGGGTTAAATAGCCAGGATCCCAGGAATCAAGCGATTGGCAATAGTCCTTCGGATCATCGATGGAGTAGATCGCTCCACACGCGATATTAAACCCAGTTCTCTCGCACCCGCGCCAGCTTCCTTCCTCTACGAATTGTTCTTGGAAGAAGGATTGGAGATAGGTGGAGGGGTTCTGGTCTAGCTGCTCGGTGGAGTAGGCAGCGTCATAGGCTTCGCTAAACCTTGTGCGATTTGCCTTTTTCACTAGGTCGAATATTCCTGAGTCCGGGAACTCCTTGGTCGCCGTCCCAACGTCATCACTTCCACAGTCGCCACAACCTGGCGGCGGGTTGTCGCCCTGACATTCCCGTTCTAGGGTTTCACATCGGTCACTTCCGCTACCAAGGAGAATGAGCTTGTTGAGTGCGATGGTGTTGTACATGGGAGAAAAGCGATTGACATCGATGGGGGCAAAGGCACTGTTGGCAAGGTTTTGATTGACCGCATCGATAGCCCCTTGTTGCTCGTCATAAAAGCCAAAGGCGCGGTCGATTGAGTCTACGGCCTCTTCTCCAGAAGTGACTGTGTCCGGGTCGCCGTCGTCAGTGAAAGAATCCATTGCATTTATTAGTACTTCTCGGGCGTTGAAGGTGGTGATAATGTCTCCGTAATCGATATCTAGTCCCACGCTGCAATCGAGGGCAATCTGCAATTGATGGAGTCTATCGAAGTCTACTTGGATGCCTGCCGTTCTTGCCAGTAGGCTGTTGAGCTGAGCGTAGAGTGTCTGCCTCTGGTCTTCTGTCATTCCGACATCCAAGATTCCGATCAGGTCTTTTAGCCGGACAAGTAGTTCTCGATCATCGGATGCTCCAGATCCGGAGAAGAGCGTTTCGAGGGTTTGCTTACAGGCACTTTCTGAAACATCAATACCGTTCTCGTCTGCCAATGGTTCGTAAAAGTTCACAAAGCCACAGATTTGCTCTGTTGTATGCTTTCGGATTAGTCCGGCCAGCTTACCGATGGTTCCTTCTCGAAAATGGTTTTCGTAGAAGTAGTCAGCGACGAGACAGGACATGTACTGTGTAGCGACAATGGTACCGCCCGACAGCGCCATATCATACCAATCTTCCACATTCATATCTCCGGACAGAACTCGCCTAAAGTAATTATTGTCGTTGCAATCTAAACTATCGACAATATCGAACGCTTCTTCTGCCCAATCGAGGTAGCCACTGATTCCGAGTAGCCTATGTTCGACACATGTGCTGTCTTCCTCTGCAAATTCACCACAAGTGTTAGCACAACTTTCCCCAGCCATTCGCTGTGAAGTAACCATCACATGGTCCACCCAGTTTTCGTCCAGGTGCCGCTTTAGTTTTCCTCGCATACCAGCAATGGGGAGAGTAATCCCCGGCAGCATGTGGTCACGCAAAAGAATAAGAGTAGCGCTTATGAATGAAGCGGCGAACAAGAAAGGAGCAGCAAGAAAGGGCCCAGCAAAGGGGATCAGCGCCAGTAGAGCGCCGACGCCATAGAGGACTGCAATCGCACCGGCCAGTATTGCGTAGAAGGTGCCGACCTTCCTGGACATCTCGCATTCAGGACTATCCCAATTGCCGGTACACTTGGCAGCAAAGTACTCAACCGGATTACGAAGATTTCTCATTAGGTTCTCAAAGTACTTCAAACTGTCCGAGACCACGTAAATTCCGTTGGGAACGATTCCGCCAAGCGAGTAGGTTCCCAACGATCCGACAGTTTCGCCTTCGGGGTATCGGCGTTCTAGCCACATCTTTCGGTAGAAGTTTCGAGGTATGGAGACATCGGTGTCCAATAGCAGGGAATTTGGGTCTCGTTCTAAGACATCTACCGAGACGTCGTCACAGACTAAGCTGCCACCAAGATCTCGAGTGGGCAGTTCATTGGTGAGTGCACTGAGAGAACAGAACTCTGTACCTGGACTTAGGAAGCAGTT
>JAESTW010000145.1 GCA_016763395.1 Kofleriaceae bacterium | reverse complement strand
GAAAGCTGGCGATGTCGATGCATGTTTGGTTCGTGCCGAACTAGAAATTCGCTTGCTCAACCGAGATACTTGGCCCAGCTCGAAGGCGAAAGATGCCGATGGTAGGGCGGAGGCCAAACGTGTTCGCAAGGCCGTAGGAATCGCGATCACCCGGGCTCAGATAGCTTGCAAAGCCGGACATGGCGGTGCTTGTCAGTGGCTCGTTGACAACGTCGAAGTCATTGAACGGCATGGGTATATCGACAATGCCGACGCCGTGGAGAAGGAGGCCAAGAAGGGATTTGAGAACGCATGCAAGAAGGGCGACTACGAATATTGTATTTCTCTTATGGAAAACATGGATGAAGCTGACGCTGATGGCATCAAAGAGTTACGTCGACTTATAACTCCCGGTTGTAAACGAGGGAACGCCGGAAGCTGCTTTTTGATAACTGTGTTGGATATGTTCAACTTGATAGGAACTATGGATGGCGGTGGAAACAGGGACCAGGCAGAAGTAATGAAGGGTATGCAGAAAGTCTTCGCTCGTTTGCTGACCTACTGCGCTTCTGCACGAAATTCGGACATAGGAGAGTTCTGTAATGACATCGCAGATTCGTATCTTAGCGGTGAAGAAAATATGGAGTTTGGCAAAGTCGATCCGATGGATGCTGTCAAAATGTATCAAGCTCGATGCGCCAGCGGCTTTCTCGACTCCTGCAACACGCTGGCAACTCTTGCCACGGGTAGCTTCGAAGGATATCCAAAGAAGAGCCCCAAACTCGCTCTAGAAGCACAACGTAAGGTCTGCTCGCTATCGCCATTCAATGACAGTTGTGACCTCTGCTCCGCACATAAAAACGGGCCGAAGTGGTCCGAGCAGAAGGCACCAATATGCCGGACACGACTTGCCTGGAACGAGCGAATGGAGTGCGGGCAGGGCAAGGAAGAACGCTGTGAGGTTCTTGCGACCATGTACCAAGAGCATGACGGAGTCGAGCAAAGTGCTAGCAAAGCGGTGCGCTATTACCGACTTGCCTGCGACTCCGCGCTCAAAAGCTCTTGCTCAAAACTGCAAGACATATGCAGCCAAGACGAGTCGTTGGACGACGACGAGAACTGCAAACAATCGCTGATTCACACGGATGTCTTCTACGAGGCAGAGTGGCAATTCCGGCAAAGTGGTAGCGCCAAAGTGCTTCAACAAGGGACCGGAAAAAACGCGGCGATTGCTCAAATCTCGGTTAGCGCTGCTGCTGGCGGTGGCGGTGGCCTCTCGCTCAAGCGGGGAAGCCTAGACACCGACTTGGTTATCAGTATTGTGCTGGACAGGGCAAGGCAAGCGGCCATCCGCCTTGTAGTCCGAGAACTGAAAAAGGCGAGCAAGGGACGCTCGGTACCAATTTACCTGGAAGACCTTCTCACTCAGGCGAGTTTGCTCTTGTCCGACGAGTCGAGTATGAGGCGCGAGAAGTTTCAGGACTTGGCGATGACCGTTGTCCGAGCATTTGTAGCCAGCAACTTGACCCAGACCGTATTTGCGACCAATGAGGCGATATTAGAATCTACTCTTTGGGGGCGTTGGGCGCAGGAAGCCAAACTCAAATGGGAACCGGCAAAATTCAAGAAGTCCGATATCAAGAAACTGAAGGGCTACATGACCAACTGGGTGTACTACGGACTTTCTAGCACCAAGCTTTTTGGCCGGCCCGGTGACTTGCATGTTCCCCATTGCCCATTTCGGCGGGACGAGTCCAAGGTAGTGTGTGCGCTTTTGAGTTCGGGTACGGACACACTAACTGGCAAAGCGTTACCGAACCTTGATCGCCTGTCAGCCA
Source organism: Kofleriaceae bacterium (assembly GCA_016763395.1). Classification (GTDB taxonomy): domain Bacteria; phylum Myxococcota_A; class Polyangia; order Haliangiales; family Haliangiaceae; genus NORP324. The sequence goes on along the minus strand of JAESTW010000145.1, from coordinate 2,802 downwards.
TGCTGAAGATCGACGCGATGCTGGAGGGCCTTAGCCTGGCTAAAGCACTTCGAGAGCAAGGGTCAATCGACTTGCGTCGCTTGATTGAAGCGATCGGTCACTCTGAGACAATTGCGGATTTTCGACAGACCCCAGGCCTGAACTTGGAGCAGTGGAAAACCGAGATTGGCAACGCGACGGAAAACCGGCTTCGCGATATGCGTAAGCAGCTCAAGGCGGCCAAGGCGATCTTTACTCGCGGCGGTTGGCAGCAGGTGATTGTCGCTTCGGACGTACGCACGATGCGTGAGCGGGCAGAGGTCTTGATAGGGGACGGCTCGCCCTACTTGGCAATTTTCGATTCTGAAAACGTAAAGAGTGCCCGGACAATACTTCGTATCGCCAAAGAGATAGAAGCTAATTTTGAGCAGCTTGCTACAGCCAATGCAAAGCTGACGGCGAAGGGTGGGTTTAGCTTCGGGGGTGGCGATGACATTACTGCCGCTACAGCACAGGCGGAAGTTACTCTGGCCAACATCGAACTTATGGAGGTTCAGCAGCGCCTATCCAGCGCTTTTGCGAACTGGGATGACTCAGCTCAACTCCTTCTCAAGATTGACGATTTACAATCCAACCTCGATAAACTGGCTATACCAATGGCGCAGTTCCGCCGCTCGATTGTAGAAATTGAGACGATCCTCAGTCGCTACAAGCCACCGCGAAAGCCGGGGGCGGACGTCACGGTGGAAGTAGAAGCCAGTTTTGAAATTGCACACGTTCCTCTGTACGCGCTTCCCGAATTGCTCGATCAGCTAACGGGCATCGCTAGCAATCTCAAAGACATCGATGCTCGGCTTGGTCCTGTCTTTCCTGGCGCCGCACGGCCAAAACTGAAATTTGCTGTCAGTGCTGTTGTCCGTTTGCTCGGGTTCTTGGACATGATGGAGCGAGTGGCTCGTACGGCGCGGCTCAATCAAACTTGCGGTGATGTCATGGACGCACTCAGGCTTCTTGGCAAAGTGCAAAACAACGAATTTACCGCGCCACTCTTTGACGTCATGGACCCGGTTCTGCACGCAATCAAGACGCATGAGCCGATGGATGTCGACTTGCTCTTTACGATTATCTCTGAGGTTCGTCTCGACAGCTTAATCGCGTCACTCGCGGACAAGGCCGAGAAGCCATGTGATGGCAATGACGGTGGCTACGAGTGTTGGACCTTCAAGATTATTCACTCCTTGCAAGAGTCGGTAGTACGGAATGGTAACTCGATCTCACTCGATGGCGGCGCATTTGCCAAACGCTTGGCTTCGCACGGCGATGATTTCAGGCGGAAGCACAAGTGGCGCGGCTATTTCCACTTAACCGTTGGTCTCGGCGGTCTCTATTCGAACTTGCCGGACTCTATGCAGACAGATGGCAGCAAAGTGGCCCGGACAGTCCCGCTCGTTGGCGAGCAAATTGGCTTCGGCTGGGCGAGCCCGACCTTCTGGGATGACAGCCTGACCTTTAAGACCGGCGTGTACGGCTCAGGGATACTCTATCGCGCGGCTCTCGATTCATCGGAGTCCAATGCCATCATGGTAAGTCCCTTCATCGCGCTCGATGTCTTCGACCTTGTGGAGCTCTACGCTGGCCCGATGGCACTCTTCTACCCACCAACTGATACTCAAGATGCATCACTGGAGTGGGGAGCGGCCGCCGGCATCACGGTTCCGCTAAGTTCCTACTTAGATAAACTCTGAGACATCCGATACCAGCCGCCTACAATTGGTAGAGCGGCCGAGATCTGGCGGCCGAGATCTGGCGGCCCAGAGCTGGTGCTAGGGAACTAGTACCGCTAAAAATGAGAGCCCGTCGGCGGAACTCTTGAGTAGGCCGATGGCCAGCGCCGCGTGTTCTTTGGCAAATGGCGAACCCGACTCTTCAATCGAAGCTAGGGTCTTAAGAACCGCTTGAAGCTCAGCCTCGCCAGCCATAGCAGTTACCAAGAATGCCCCAGTTACCGCCAAGCGTCGGTTTGCTCGCGTTTCCGATGCCAGTAGGAGCTTTTTCAGCGCCTCCTGATCGAGGGTTGCCGCGTAGGCCTTGGCAAGTGGTGCCAAGAGAGTTACCCGGACATCATGACTAGAATCCCGTAAGCTTGGAGTTAGTAGCTCAACAGCTACTTTGGCCGAATTCTCAACGAGTCCAGCGCTGGCCCGAATCGCGTTTCCTCGGACAACCTCGGAGCGGTCTTGCAAGGCAGACTTGAGCCGAGCAGCAACTTCAGAAGGGGCGCCGAGTTTCGCGCTAGCCAACATGGCTACATTGGCAATACTGGGATCTTCGTCCCGAATTGCCAAGGAAAGTGCCTTGTCAACGTCGCTGGGAGACATGCCGTGTTTACCACCGGAAAGCCGCTGGAGCGCGGTACGACGCACGCTGCTCTCACTGTCGCTCAGCGCACTGCTCATTATTGTGGCAACCTTTGTGCCGGTAGTAATTGCCGTGTCCAGTGCAGCGATTCGAACAACAGAGCTGGCGTCGGCGATGCCCAACTGGGTGAGCTTGGACAGGTTGAACTTCGCTGCTACTCGCAGGAGTTCGAGCTTCTCTGAATCGTCGCCGTTGACAAACGCCCTGGCGAGAGGCTTGTTGGCCGCTTTGGGAAGTTCGGACAAGGTTGATAGTGCGTTGATAGCGATCAGGCGAACCTTTTTGTCACTGTCGCGCACCATCTTGCTAAGGGCGGCGCCGACTACCTCTGTCTGTGTAGAGGTACTGGCGAGTTTGGCGAGAACCCGGGCACTTTCTGCTCGAATCCCAGCATTGCTATCCTTT
>JAESTW010000144.1 GCA_016763395.1 Kofleriaceae bacterium | reverse complement strand
TGTCTACCAAGGCATCGACATAGCCGCGGTGTAAACGCGAACAGACAAAGAGCGACGTAATCGCGGCCAGGGCGGCCACCCCAAACAAAGCGGAGTCGGCGTGGCTCGGAGCGAGTGCAACAACGAGCAGCACACACCCCGCTCCAACTGCGACCCCAATTCTCTCTAGACCGACATCGATCAGCGTCTTGGTAGGGCGCTTCTTGTCCGGCGTCAGTGGAGTATAGAGAATTTCGTAGCCAGAGCGGTAGAACGAGTTCTCTACGACCTGTGCACCACCTCGCAGAATCACCGTGAACAAAAAGCGGGGAAAAGCGAGAACGAAAAGAGCCCCACCGATCATAAAGCCAGGACGCGACGCAACCGTCCCTATGAGCCCGTTCGTTCGCAAGGATCGTTCGACGAGAGTGGTCTGTGACAGGAAGGTGAGTATGCCAGTAACTGCGTAAAAGATGGCAAAGAAGCTCATAAGGTCACCAGAGGAGGAATACTCCGCTTGAGCGCTCGCTTTGAATACGAAGTCGACCACCGTGTCTGTCATCGCGCCGAGTGCGACAAGCACTGCTAACAATCGCAGATAAGGAGTTTCCCGCATGACATCCATCGCAGATGGCGCTTTGCCAACTGAAGTGGGCCGAGCTCTCGGGCCGCTGAGCGACGCGATTCCCAGGGCACAGACTACGTTGGCGAGAGCGAGTATCAGAAATAGCACGGGAAGTGACACAACCTTGCCTAGTTGCCACCCGGACACGCCGCCAATCACGCCGCCAAAGCTTGCCCCTACCGCGATTCTAGCGATCGCTCGCTTTGCACGATGAGGGTCGAAGCACTCGCTGACGACTGACCAGAAAATGGAGACGGCGGCAGCTCCTAGAGCTGCGATGTGCAGATAAATCATCACGGCAGTGACGTGCGGTTGTGGGCCTGAGAGCGCAAACTCCGCGACGAAGAGTGCGCCATTACAGGTGAAGATCCAGGGTGCGGCCTTGGCAGGAGGTACCGTACGCAGGATTCGTGAGATCACAAAAATCACGCCAAATGACAAAACAGTGGCAGCAACCATCACCGCGGGCAACGCGCTCGCCGGAAAATGACTCAAGAAGAACGCATCGCGGGCAGCCTTGCCTGCGACTTGTTGAGCAATCATCACGACTGCAACAAGCATGGAAACCGTAGTTGCCCTGCGATTGGCAATCGATGGATTCGGCTCATTCATTGAGCTTACATACTATTGTACAAATGCAGCTGAATGTGTTCGCGGAACCTCGTATTCCCCATTTAACAGTCTAAGTCTACTACCATTGTGCTAGGCAGGAATCGCTTGCTTCGTTGCAACTGAGGGCGCTCAGGCATTCGACTTCCTCATCAGAGAAGAGGTCTGCCTGACAATCCAGACGGCACTCGTTGAGAGCATTGGCATCGCTCTGGTCTGCAGTCCCGCATTCAGCGAGGAGGTTTCTGCAAACCCGTTGGCAAACTTTGTCAGGTGTTTGGGAACCCGAACCGATAGGTCCTGGTGGGAGAGTGTCGTCACTTCCACAAGCAGCAATGGGGAAGAGGAGGAGGAGTGCGATTACGCTTCGTTTCATCATAATTAAGTCCTTTCAGACGGCACTGACTTGAGTGTCGAGTGAGATTACTTTGTCAAAGAAGCCGCAACAACACCGCTGCAATTGGGTTGCGCTTGTGTATCGCTTTGTATCTGAGCTTCCGCATCTCTCGTGGCTACACTAACGATACAAAAGCGCAACCAAACCCCAACTGAGCGAACGCTCCCTTCATGCCAGTGTCAATGGAAATCAAGCCATGAGACGAGGAATGTCGGACAAAAACGTTATGGAACTCCAAGTTGAGGAGGGCGAGATGTGGCGAAGGCTGCTTTCCTTGAGCATCCTTTCGATCTTTATCCTGGTGATTTTAGGTATCTCGACCAGCGCGTGCGAGAAGCACCATGAGAGTACTTTTGACACATCGGTCGAGCCCCCCCCAGATTGTCCGGCAACAAGACCAATACTCGCCTCCAACTCGTGCGAATCTGTACGACTCAGCGCGCCATGCCGCACGAAGAGGTGATTTTCAGCTGGCTCAGTTTCATCTCCAAGCGGCAGCATCTGCGGGATACGATGACGAACTCGCTGTCCGGGCTGAGCCTCTCTTTCGGCCCTTGCATAGCGGCCCACGTTGGTCTCTGGTGCTCGACCTCATTCGAAACAATTGTGAGCAAACTATGGAATAAAGATGACCTTGTAACCCTGTAGACAAGCGATGTCCGAGAGCTTGCGCAATGCAATTCTTGCCAACACCAGTAGACCCTACAAACGGGACATTTTGATGCTCTCGGACAAAATCACATGTCGCGAGATCAATGATTTTATTCTTGGGATTGAGGGATTAAAGGTAGAAATCGAAATCGTGCAGCGTCGTTTGATTGACGAAATTCGCCTTCCGAAGCCTCTGCATCAGCATCTTTGAATCACGACGCTCAACTTCATCTGTAACAATCCTGAGCAGGAATTTTTCGTAGGATAGGCTGTTTTCTATCTCCTGATCTTGCCGCAGGGATAAAGTGTCCGGCACGCCACTGAGCCGAAGCGTTTTGAGCAATGGCGCGAGGCCAGCTCACCGTTGCGGGGATCACATAGCCTGGAACCTCACAGACTCCGCATTGCGAACAATTCGGGCAAACCGCACACCAGGACGGGCGGAGCCCTACCGTCCCTGCGCACGTAAATGCGCGCAGGGACCGGCTAATGAAGATCCACTAGGAAAGAACGACTCAGATGCGAACAATGTCGATCTACCGAAGGACTAAGGAGTGTGTCTGTGATGACACACACTGGTCGTTGTAAGTGGCTGATTTGGTGTCATTTTTACACTAAGTTAACATAAGTACTATTATGCGTCCCAACCTGAGATCCTATGTTCTACTCAGAAATTTACTGAGGAACGAAAGATCACGAATGTTGAATTAGCGGACTCTACATCAGACGAGATGCAGAAGCAAACCAGGCTTACAAGCCTTGGCCTCGTCCTGTATGCGTATTGC
>JAESTW010000143.1 GCA_016763395.1 Kofleriaceae bacterium | reverse complement strand
TCAGTTTCGATATCTATCTCTCTTACCATCGCCTGGGCCTTTGCTAATGACCGGCGGCGGCCTCGCGATGGTGCTCTTTCTCTGGTACGGGCCGGTAAATGACCGGCCGGTTGAGGAGGAGACTAGTGAAGTCGAAGCGAGCGAAGATGGGACTCCGAGCGTTTCCAAGCCCGGAAAGCCTCGGACAAACAAGGATGGTAGCTGGCCGTATCGGGGGAAGTAATCGTTTTGTGGAACAGTGTTCGCGTTCTAACGGGACTAGAGTGGCGCTATCGCATTGATGACGTTTCCGGCGAACTCGCTGGAAGGGACCCCGATGACCAATTCTAGGACCGTGTTGTCGTTGTACGACTGTGGCAAGTAGATAGCATCACTGCGCCAGCCACCCTTGTCATTGCCCCAAACAATCCCGTGCACATAGTCTTCTTTATTTGGCGGTGTCCACAAAACCTTTGCTTGCCCATTGGGGGCGATACGGTAGAGAACCTGATCGAAGAAGTCAGGTACATAGAGGTTGCCGCATGCATCCACACCAATGGCATCATGCCAGCCACCCGCAGAAGAGAGTGCTTTGGGTTCACCATCAAAAGAACCGTTGGAATCTGCATCAATGTAAAAAAGAGAGTCCCCCGTCGGCCCTGTTCCCCCAAAGGTGTCGTCGATGATTCCAGGGATGGTTCCGATGTACAGCCGCTCGCCATCTGGACTGAAGCCGAGACTGTGGGGGTGCAGTTTCCCCAAGTTAATTGAGAAACGTTCCTTTGCGCCGGTTACTGGATCGATGCGATTCACTTGCCCGTCCCAGCTCGCTGTGTAGATAAAATCATCGGGACCGACTACCACCCCATATGCCCCGACTTTGGGCGAGAGCGTCGATTGGCTCCCAGTCGAGGTTATGCGCGTGAGATGGCCATCGTCGGTTTGCATCACAATGTCTCCGTCCGGAAGAAACGCCATTTGTTCCCCTAGGCCTGTATTGGTTGCAAAGAGGCTGGTTTCACCTGCATAGCTTGATGAAATTACCGAGCTGCCGTTGCTGCCCAGGAGCTTGCCTTCTTCTGTTACTAGAAGTCCATGGTAACCGCGAGCGCCAGGCATGGTCCTTACCGAGCTTGGCACGTCCGGAATTGTCGCACAATCGACTGTCAACAGTTCAGGTCCAGCATCGCTATGCTCGGCGCCAGGGCTGGGAGTCGCATCGGAGTCAGGACTCTTCTCTCCGCTGCCACCAGTGCATGCAGGTATGAGGAGCGAGAATAATATGAGTCGGTATTTATGCATTGGTGAACCCCTTCCAGACTCTCTACGAGTTTGGCTTACCCTATTGACTCGCGAGTGGGATAAATCGGGCAAAGCGCAAACCCGCCGCAGAGATTATGGCCAGACACAATCAGTCCATGGGCTATACTCGCCACCGATGTCAGTGCCACAAGAGTTTGAGAACCTCCTCTTTGAAAAGACCTGGGAGGGGGAGGGAAGTCGGTTTCGAATGTCGATTGATGTGAACCATTATGCGGTGGTGCGTTTTCATGGAAAAGGCTCAATGGCAGGCACCAAGGCATTTGTTGCTACTCTCGACGAAGGACATGCGCGGCTTGGTGATCCAAATGATGTGCGCGCCATGCTCGACCTCAGCTGTCTGCACGGCGTTCCACTGCGCGCACAGCTATTGCTGGGTAAGTGGCTGCTCGCCAACAAAGAACACTTCCATTGCATCGCCGTATTTGGCGGAAAAACCTGGGAAATGAACTTCGCCCGAGCGGTCGCCAAGATCGCCCGCTTCAAGAACATCGGATTCTATGACGACGAAGCTCCCTCGCTCACGTATCTCAACTCGTGATGGCGTGCTGCTTGCCCTCCCAACTTTTCTGCCAGTAGCTTTAAAGAGGAGCATCTGGTGGGCAATATAATTGTCCGACCCATTCGTGTTCAATCGGGAATAGGGCGGCTCGTATTTGAAACTACATCAAAACTAAGAAACCTGAATGGCGTCAAGAATAGGTGGTCGATGCCTCGATCTTGTTTTGGGCGGACCTCCGAACTGCAAGATGGCGATTTCGACTTCTTGTGTCATTCGCGTGAGTAGGCTACTCAAGAATAGATCTCGCCTGCGAACCAAAGTCCAGAGTAGGGCTGCGAGTTCTTCAGCATCCCAGGCTCCTTGGTTGTTGTATAGGCTGTTGGCCAATTGTTGCGGTGGTAGATCGCTCAGGTGTTTCATCTCCTCGGACAAGGTAGTATCTAGAGCCCGGGCTCCCCAATACCATCCTACAGGAGACGAGAGCATGTGGTGAGCGAGCCAGTGATAGACGGTTGAAGACCACAACTCACTTGCTTCCTCGCCTGTAAGCCTCGACATAAGCCTTGAAGCATCGTTGCGGGAGATGCTGACTGTAAGAATAATGCGCAGGGCGGACACAAGGGCAGGTGATGTAACTTCAGTTGTTTGTTCGGACATAGGAAGTGTCTCCGTTAAATTCGGTGAAAGTCTCAGTCAGCTCAATTGCGATTAGTGGATGAACTACTATTTCTCATTTGCATAATCATATTATTGAAAATGATAATCAAAGTCAACAACCAAACCTGCGACAGGACAATTTCTGACTTTGATTGTCGTTTTCAGTTATGATATAGGAGAATTCGTGATAGTTCGAAGGATTTCCATTGTTGGAATGCTCGTTCTGGGGGCTTGTTCCTCCAATGAGCTTGATACTGATGCACCTGATGCACAACATGAAGACGTAGATGCAGGAGTCTCAGCTGATGCCAATCTTGGTTGCTCAGATCCTAGCGCGGTGTTGCCAATCGCATGGCGCTCGATTAACGCGGTGTCGACAGGCCAGATTGAACCTCTAAATGTGGGCTCTGCCTATGTGGATGGTTCTGCTGGTGGAATACAAAATGCTGCAGACAATCCCTATATATATCTGCGTTTTGGATCTTCCCTTGTGGAGAAGGTGGAGATTACTGATACAGAGGCCCGATCTAGTGACCAGTGGGACCTAGCAATAAAGCGAATGGTTTTTCTAAGCAACGGAGGAGATTCCGGACAAGGGGGACGCAGTATTGCGCCGGTATCTGCGGCTACCGTTGAAGAAGTTGACAGCGCTCCAAGTGAAGCTTCGTTTTGGGTCGATGATTGGGTAACTGACGATTGCGAGTTTATCTCAGGACAAATCGGAGAGCCCGCTAGCGCAGTGGGCACTTGGTATGAGTACGACCTAGGGACAAGTAGACTGACGCCTAAAGATACAGTATTTGTCTTACAGCGGCCAGACTCCAGTTTATTCAAGTTCAAGATTGAGACATACTATTATGGTGACAAGGGAAGTGCTCACTACGAGTTGCATTGGGCACCCTTGTGAACGTTGCGAGATGTCTGATGGCATTGGTGGTGTGGGAACTGCTGGGGCATACTCAAGATGCACTAGCTCAAAGACCAAGTCCTGGAAATGAATACCAAGAGGGGGTAGTGCTCAGGTCTGTTGCAGAATCGGGTGACAATTCGGGGCCGGGCTTTCGAGTGTGGTACGTAGAAGAGTCAATAGATGCCATTGAACCAAGGGATACAGATCCACAAGATGGTATTCCTGATCTAGCCCCTTTGATCGCCTCTACCGGGAATCGTGTACATCAGTATCTCGTCGACACCTTGGGCTTTCGTCCGCCACTTGTCGATACGAATCATTTGCCCGCGGCAAGTGTGGGCGGAGATTCCTTGTTTGATATTTACTTGATGAACTTTGGCAGCGGTGATGGCAGCTATCGCTCTGAGGGCTGCCTCCCGGAGCAAGGATGGTGCTTTGGCTATGTTGCGATGGAAAATGACTTTCATCAAGGCGGGTATCCATCACTGCAGATTGCTGCCGATGTTTTGGTTAGCCATGAGTATTTTCATGCTATTGGGGCCGCCTATAGTACCGAAGTGGATGTGAAGTGGAATGAAGGCAGTGCTGTTTGGGCCGAGGAGAAATTCAACCCAGAACAAGAGGACTTTGAGCGGCTGATCGGGGTTTTTCTCAGGAAGCCCTGGCGCCCTTTCGATCGAAGCGCAGGCTCCGCATTTGATGGTTGGGCCTATGGAACTGGACTATGGGTATGGTTCTTAGATGAACGCTATGGTGAATCCATCGTAGTGGATATCTGGGAGGGCTTAGACGCATCAAGGGGTGAGGTTGGGAGCTTTCTGGACGTGACGGACACGTTGCTGCGCAGCGACTACAATTCCTCGTTGGAGGAAGCATGGGTTGAGTTTAGTCAATGGAATTTTTTTACCGGGAGCCGAAGCGTCCCAAGCCGGTCCTATTCTGGCTCAGAAGGCTGGGAAGAAGTTGCCCAGGAGCCTTTGGAATTGGCTGAAGATTCGGGGAATTTCTCAGTGGAGCAACAAGCAGAAGGGTTGAGCTCGCGATACACTCCGATATCGTTGCCTGACTTGGGTGGAAAGGAAAAACAGCTTTGGGTTGAAGTAGAGGATGGCGTTCCGGTTTCAGCCACTGCCTATTTGTGGGATGGTACTGTTTCTGCGGCTATTCCACTCGAGTTAGTGTCCGGGGTAACCGAAGATGGTGTATTTCGAGTAAGCACGAAGGTTTCGTGGTCTGGAACACCCCGCTTGGTCGTCGTTGTTACAGGAACTGTTAGAGGCGCAGGTCAGAGAACCGTAAGAATTTTGATGAGAGAAGTTGTTGTGGAACCTGAGGTTGACGCTGAAATGCCAAGTCCTTCTGGATGCGCAGCAGGCGGTTCTTCGCAAGGGGGGATTTTTCTGATCGCGTGCTGGGCGGCCCTACTCTTTTTGCGGAGATCTGGCCGCCAGCGATTGCGACCTCACCCATGTTCTATCTCCCGTACGTTGAACCTCAGAGCAGTGCGTCTGCAGTGAAATCAGAAGGAGGTATCGGCCGTGCGCAAGAGAAGCTGTTGTAAAGTTTTGATAAATTTGAGAGGGGTGAGAAAAGCGAATCGCGTTTTATCGGGAGGTCGTTTGGGAGGCCGTTATTTCGGGTGTATTCGCCGTATAACAAGGGGGTATGGTG
>JAESTW010000142.1 GCA_016763395.1 Kofleriaceae bacterium | reverse complement strand
CGAAATTATGGTCGAACGCTTGCGCCGCGTGTACAACGTCAACCCGCGAGTCGGCCGTCCTCAGGTGGTGTACCGAGAGGCTATCACTAGCGATGCTCAGGGCACAGCTGTGTTTGAGAGAGAACTCCGAGAAGAAGCAATTTACGGCAAGGTAAGCTGCGAAATTACCCCACTACCACGAGGCAGTGGATCTACCTTTGAGTCGACCTTGCCCGAGGAATTCCCCGAGGTGTTAGTCGAAGCAGCGATGCAAGGATTGCGGGATGCAGCACAGTCGGGACCTTCTGGTTATCCCTTAGAAGACGTTGGTGTAACTCTTACATCGGTAGAATTCCGGGATGAGGCGCAACCGAGCATTGGGGTCCGAGCGGCAGCTGCCGAGGCCTTCCGAAAAGCAACTCGAGATGCCAACCCAATCAAGCTCGAGCCAATCATGGAGGTCGAGATAACCACTCCAGAGGAGTCTCTGGGCGCTATCATCGGCGACTTGAATCAGCGATCCGGCCAAATCCTCGATGTTGATGCACAGATAACCAAGCATGTGGTTCAGGCCAAGGTTCCTCTCGCGAAGATGTTTGGTTACGCCACCAAAATTCGCACCCTGAGTTCCGGCCGGGCCGAATTCTCGATGCGTTTCTCGGCCTACGATAGCGCCTAAGGACAACGCCTAAGGACAGCGCCTAAGGGCAGCGCCTACCTACCGGACAACTCGAATCCGGTAGGGTACTAGTCTGAGCCTAGGCGCAGACCCTTAGAAGTCGTTGGAGATTATGACTTCAGCGACGGCGCCGCGTTTGCTCGCTTTGGAGTTGATAGAGCGTCCGCACATCACTTGGTCGATGTTCCAGCCACTGTAAATTTCGCGAATAAAGGGAGTGTCGTTGTTGGACAAAATAACCGCGCAACCTTTGTCCGCGAGCCCTTTGGCAACGCTGGCCAGTTCTCGTTGATCGTCTTCATTGAAGCTACCAGCGGTGTAGCTTGTGAAGTTCGAGGTCTGGGTAATGGGGTGATAGGGCGGGTCGAAGTAGACAAAATCGCCGGCCTGGGCGCTCGTCACAACATCGCCGTAGTGTCCGGCGTGCAGCTGCGCTTTTTGCAAAACTAGGGATGCCGCGCGCAAGCTCTGCAAATCGTAAATTCCAGGATTGGTGTAACGCCCTATGGGAACGTTGAATCCACCCTTGCTGTTGACTCGCCACAGACCATTAAAGCAAGTCTTGTTCATGTACAGAAATTGCGCCGCTCGGTCGACCTTGGTCTGCTTCGGACTGCGTTCGTTCCATCGCACTCGCTCGGCGTAGTAGTGCTCTTCGAAGTGCTTGCGTATGTGCACCGCGAGCTTGCGACCGACTTTATCGACATCATTGGCAACGCACTGGTACACGTTAATGAGATCAGCGTTGTAGTCGCCCAATACTGCGCGCGCCGGTGCTGTCCGAAAGAAGAGGGCACCACCGCCAACAAAGGGCTCGTAGTAACGTCCGAAATTTGTCGGCATTCGCTTGCTGAGCTCACCGAGCAAACGGGTCTTTCCACCAACCCATTTCAATATTGGGGTAGGGGAGATAGACGGTGTTGCACGCCTGGTTCGCTTCAGTGCTAAGGGACGCTTTTTGCTAACAAGCGTCTTCCGAGTGGTCTGCATTTCCCCATGCTGAGGGGATGGGCACGTCGGGGCAACTTTTTGGAATGTTTGAGGACTACATCGAGCGGGGGTTGCCCTAAGCGGTTGTAGACCTGCTTATGGAAGTAGTAGTGGCGAGGGGCTAAGCCAAGAAACTCAGCCCTCTCCGGCCCCTAGGGGTTGAGCTAAATAAACTCAGGCCATTAGTAAAGTTCGCAGGCTTTGAAGTATTCGCCAGAGTTTGGATCGAAGTCGACCAAGAGACCAGCGGCGCCATTTACTCGGGCACAGGTGAGAAAATTGTTGGAGTTGGCGGCGACAACCATTCGCGGCTCTGCGTTGTCAATCTCAGAGTCAGCGAGAAACTTGCGAGCGTTAGCGGCGTTTTTGAATCCCAGAAGGTAGTTCTGGTCATTGCCAGCTTTCGCCATTACCGGAACCTGATCCTCTATTTTTATACTCGCTTCTTTGTCCTGTTTTACCAGAAGGAGCCAAAGGCCGTTGAGTACAGATGTTGAAGGGGCAGATTCGGTTATTCTTTGCATTCTTGGATTTCTTTTTCTATAGCCAGAGTCGTTCTGGCCTCTATATCGGCCGTTAATGCAGGAATTTGAGAGAAGTGTCAAGACGAATACAATTAAGTGGAGTCGAAATGAATCGAATTTGTTATGACTAGTAGACACCGAGAGGTAGCATCGTATAGAGACCGCTCGCCTACTTCGTTTGCATTGGAACTCTCCACGTGAAGAAACTACCCATATTCGCACAACTTCGAGACGCTCAAGATAGAAGAATCAGCTACTTGCGCGTCTCGGTGACCGATCGATGCAATTATGCTTGTACGTATTGTGTGCCGGAGGGAGGGGTGCCGGCGGTATGTCAGTCTGCACTGCTTCGATTTGAGGAGATCACTCGATTGGTCACACTCTTCGCTAAAATGGGAGTTAGGCGAGTTCGGTTGACTGGTGGTGAACCCACGATTCGAAAAAACATCGTGGAACTGGTCGGGCTGATCTCGGCTGTCGACGGAATTGAGGAAGTCGCGATGACTTCCAACGCTCACCTTCTTGAGACCATGGCACAGCCTTTGGCCGCCGCGGGATTGTCTAGCGTCAATGTTTCTCTGGACACGCTGGATCCTGGGCCATTTACTGCCATCACTGTTCGGGGGGACATCGCCCGGGTTATTCGCGGCATTGAGGCTGCAGTTGCGGCAGGATTGCGAGTTTCCACCAATGCAGTGGCCATAAAAGGGCTCAACGATCATGATCTAGCAAGTCTTTGTCAGTTCGCCTGGGAACGTGGGGCGATGCCGCGTTTTATCGAACACATGCCCATGTCCGGCGGCGATGCTTTTGCCAGCCAAGACCATCTCAGTGCGACAGAAATTCGCAAGAGCCTAGCTGAGGAATTGGGAGAAGAATTGCATGCAGTCAAAGGCAATCTTGGACGTGGGCCTGCCCAATATTGGCAAGTAGGTGAGAGTGATCAACGCTTCGGTATCATCTCCGCCATGTCCGAACACTTCTGCAGTACATGCAATCGGGTGCGTCTCTCTGCAACCGGCCATTTGCACACCTGCCTTGCTCACGACGATACGTCCGATTTGCGCGCTCTTCTGCGATCCGGCGCAAATGATGCCGTAATTCACGATGCCATTGTTCACGCTCTCTCTATAAAGCGTGACGGCCATGAATTTCAGTTGTCTGGCGCGGGTGGGCCACGTAAACACATGATCAGTATCGGCGGCTAGTTACTCTCGCGTCCGAAAAATGTTCACAAAAATTCGGCAGTACAGGTAGTTTATTTGAACGATCCGGGAATACGCGAAGAACTGACTCTTGTCCCTTTATTGCGTACATATGTGGTACTTTTCCGCTAGTTCTGAGCACCAATCCACCTTCTATTCTTCATTGCTAGGAAGTGGCTGCTAGGAGTAATCAAGATGAACCGAACCCTCAAAATAATTTTGTCGATCGCCATACTCGGTGGAGCCGGTGGCCTGCTAATCGCAACTTCCATTGGTGATGCTGAGTATTACAAACACGTGGATCAAGTTTTGGCAGAACCCGAGCGTTTTGAAAACACGATGCTCAAGGTTCACGGTTTTGTCGAAGCGGGTTCGATCAAAGAAGAAATTCGCAACCAAACAACAGAGCGAACATTTGTGTTGCAGTACGAAGGACAGCGAATTGCTGTGAGTCACTCTGGTCCCAAGCCGGACACCTTCCGAGACCTTTCAGAGGTTGTCGCACGCGGCAAGCTCGTACTAGTGGACGGCGAGTACAAACTCGAAGCAGTGGAGCTTATGGCCAAGTGTCCGTCCAAATATGAAGAAAACAAACGCACTCGCCGGGTTTCGGCGACTCCTTAGATCTGTAGGTCCGGACTCGCACCGCATACCGCGTACCGCACCGTAGCCCCAAATTGGCATTGAGATAATATATGGCTGTTTCTGGATTCATTGATTCGGCGTTAGGGGCAGCAACAGCTGGTCCGGCGTTCGAAATTCCCCATTCCCCGGTCGCTTCCCTTGGCTCGATCTGTCTGCACGTTGCCTTTGTCATCGCTGCTTATGCTGCGGCGGTAGGAATCGTCGGCAACATCAAAAAACGTCAGGGCATGGTCAACAGTGCGATCTATGCGCTTTACGGTTTGTGCGCGGTTATGGTCATGGGCTCCGCGCTTATGGAGTACGCCTTTATCACGCACGATTACACGATAAAGTACGTGTACGCGTACTCGGACACGGCGATGCCCTTGCTGTACAAAATTACCGCATATTGGGGAGGCCTCGATGGCTCGCTGATGTTCTGGGTCTTTGTGCTCTCCGTATTTTCCACCATTGCGGTGGTTACCAACAGGCGTAAGCACAAGGACATGATTGGCTACGTGGTTGGCGTAATTTGCGTCACCCAAGTGTTTTTCTTAGCGCTGCTGATTTTCTCGAAAAACCCCTTTGATACTTTCTTAACGGAGGTGCCGCTGGACGGCAAAGGGCTCAATCCGCTCTTGCAGACCTATTGGATGGCGATTCATCCACCTTCGCTCTATATCGGGTTTATCGCAGCAACCATCCCCTTTGCCTTTGGTGTGGCAGCGCTCGCTTCTGGGCGTTTGGACAACCAGTGGATGAAGTCTGTCCGGGTTTGGACATTCCTATGCTGGTTCTTCCTCACTTTCGGGCTCATACTCGGTGGCCGCTGGGCCTACGAAGAACTCGGGTGGGGTGGCTATTGGGCCTGGGATCCGGT
>JAESTW010000141.1 GCA_016763395.1 Kofleriaceae bacterium | reverse complement strand
TCTTTGCCGCCGCTAAGAAGGGAATCAACTTCGCATATTTAGGGCCCGATTTTGCCCTAAACGAGCTCTTGATGCGCACTGACAGCGAGTATGGCGAATGGGCGACCACACCAGATATGCTGTGCAGCCTCCTGGAGCAAGCTAGAGACGAGTTGTCCGACGTGTTGGAAGGGCAGGACTGCAGCCTAAAAATCGAAGACCGGTTGTGGCGATGGCGCGTGCCCACCGAAGAGCGGCTAAAACAGATCGCACTAGACCTGCAGACTCGCTTGTGCAATGAACACCCGGACCGCCGTTACATTGCGGTATACGAATACTCCCCAACCCTGATCTCAAAAGGCCTCTTTTCAAAGAAATGCGGTTTGGGCACCATTCATGTGATCGCCACCTTGGATTCCGCTGCTGGCACCACGGTTCACGCCAAAACAAGCGAATCCGACCAGCATGATCCGGACACAATCTTAGGTGACGAAAACCTCGTCGCGCTGCTCCTCACCATGAGTTTGGGAGAGAAACTCATTCGCCTGAGACAACTATTGTATCGTTCCAGTATTCCAGCGTTGCTGGGAGAATTGGACGAGTCCATGTCCGAGAACGAGGAGGAGTTTCATTCTGGCCCCGAGGCAGAGCACCTTGTCTCGCTAGTTGTAGACGCAATCTGTGCCGACCTTGCCAACGAAATGGCAGCCGTATTGGCGACACGATGGCGTGCCGGTCTGTCCGCAGATCAAGTTGAGAGAAGTATGCCTCTCTTGCGCGAGCTTTGCAGCTTCGTCATTTCTGAGCATAGCCCACATCCCCCCGGATCTCCCGGCGGCGACCATCTTGTCCGCCTAATCGCTCGACTGCGATTTTGCCTACTCAGTCAAGCTCGGTTTTGGGAGTGGCTACCGCCATTTATTTTCACTCGCCGGACAATCGCACTTCGAAACCGAAGCAGCAAACTGCTCAAAGAGTTTACTGAGTTGTGTTTTGGGGAGCATCGCAAAGCTGCTGAAACCCACATTAAGCAGGCACTCCGTTATGAAAAACGAGTCCACAAAAACTTACGAGACCAGGACAGTGCCACTGAAAAGAGGCGCTGGAAGTATTCTCAAGCTCTTTTGCAGCAGCCTATTCGCCAACTCGGTGTTACTACAGACGCCGAGATTCTGACAACACCGGAAGAGCGAGTGTTCTCCCAAAGTGTCTATGATGCGGTCCATAAGCACGATGAGCAGGCAGAAATCGAGCGAAAAGCACTTGTCGCTGCAAGCGCGGAATCAAGAAAAACACTACTACTGGAAAAACACGCAATGGACTTTGAGTAGCACAACTAGCGAGGCTAGTTCTGCAGGCAAAAACGCCCACCGCTAGCGTCAATACACCCGAAACTCGCCGGACAATCACTTATATCGTTGCACATCTTAGTGCAATAGCCAGTGGTATCCAAGTTACTGCGGGTACACCACCCGTTGCCACCAGTACTTGGATCGCCGCCGCACTCTGCTTGCTGGTTGGGTGCGAGACAGCGCAGACCAAGAATCTGCCCATTGCAGGCCGTACAACTTGCGCCAACATTAACGACCGATGTGTCATCCTCACAAACTGTACCAGCGCAAACTTGCGTCCCCGGACATCCGCAAAAGCCACCACAGCCATCATCCCCGCATCCCGTTAGTGGGCAACTGGGCTCGCAAGTATCACCACAATCTGGGTCAAGCGGACAGCCCAGCGGACAGCTTCCGTCACTGATATTCTCACAACTCCCGCGACTACCGCAATCGGCACAGTCACTCCCGAGCACACACACATTAAACTCGGCCCCCGACCCACCGTCATCACACGCGCCATCCATACTGTACTGACAACTTTCCGTACAAAGTGAATCGGAGCAATCAGCGGCACAGCTCAAAGAGCTTTCACCTGGCTCGCAAAGGCCGTTGCCACATACACTCGAACCAGGTTCCGTATTGGCATCCACAGGTTCATACTCCCCCGCTGCATCTGCGCTAGGGCTGTCATTTTTAATGGAAGCATCGCAGCTGGTTAGCACCAGGATGACAAAAATCAGTATTGGGATCGAACTAAATAATCTCATAACTCAGAGGAGAGCTAAACGATGCCAGGTGTGCAGATATTGTAGAAACATTTCGAAAGAACCTCAGTTCTCAGCCGGACATTGGAGTTCCCCAAGCGCTCACCTACGAGTTTTTCAAAAAAATCTGCCGTGATTTGCACACTTGGCAACTTCATTCCCTCAATAGGTTGTAGCGGATTGTTCCGTGTCGACACAAAGGTCCATGCATTCGTCGCAGTGCGGGCCATTCCCCCATTTAAGCTGTTCCAAGAAAGCAACTATGAACCACACAAGCAGAATTATGCAGTACCTACTTCCCTACTCAATCCTACTCGCGCTCGGTAGCGGGTGTATGTTTCTACCTTCGAAGGCGACAATAACACCAATAGACTCTCGAGGTAGCGAGGTTTCTCGGGCCACAGTTTCCGCCAATGGCCGTCCGATGGGACAAGGCACGACTCAACTTACTACAAACTCGGACGAGATGAGTGTCACTATCGATGCAAGACCCGAGTATTTCGTAGAGACCTTTTCCCTCAAAGCGAATGACAAAGGTAACTATCGTGTTCCGCTGCGCCGTGACGAAATCTATGCCCTAACTATTCAAGACGCAAACCAGGTGATGAACCGTTGGATAACCCTAAACATCGCCGAGACCTCCTCAAACGAATGGTGGTCCGTCATCATTAACGCCATCGGTACTCAGGACATGGAAATGGAGTTGATGGATGAGAAGTCGGGATTTATCCGTACCGCTTGGAAGGCACGCAGCTTCGGCCAACATGGCATTCGTCGACGATTTGTTGGAAACAAAGTCACGGTGGCTCCACTAACATGGCGATTCAAATACCAAGTGGAGCGAACCAATAACGGCCGTGACTGGGTCCCCTATGATCGCGGGCTCAAAAACGAACTCGATATCATTTCCGAAATTCGCGCGCGCATAAATTAGCGCACCCGGGCCGCGAACGAGAATACCTCTTACTCCTTACTCGTGAGCAACGAGCCATCCAGTCACTTCAGGGAGAAGCTCATGTTGGTATTTCTCGAATACCTCTTTGGCCTCATGGGCGAGACGTAGCGCCTCTCGGCGATCCTCATTGGAAGCCCAAAGCGTGTATGCCAAGAGAAGTTGAGATGTCGCGAGAACATGCGGCATGCTCTTGGCTTTGGTCTGCAATGCGATTGAGAGTTGCAGATAGGCTTTCGCTTTGCTGTAGCGTTTCAGTTGAAAATTTGCTTCCCCCAGTCCGGCGAGAATCGGTGCGGACTGCAGGTGATTGGCTCCTAGCTTCCCTTCCAGAAGGACTTGAGCGCGGAGGAAGTACGCTTCTGACTTGAGAAAATCACCTAATTCTGCTTCAAGGTATCCAGTATTCAACAGAAGATGTGAAAGGCGCAATTCCTGATCTCCAGCTGATTTTAGAATCTCACGAGCCAGCGAATAGTGATGTAGGCCCTTGTCCAAATTCTTCTGTGTTACAGCCACTAGTCCGATTCCCTCATGGATGACAGCCAGATCTACGTGAGTCGGTCCTACCGCTTCAGTGAGCAAAGCTAGGCTTTCTTCGTAGAGGCCGCTTGCCTTGGCGTAGTTACCGGTATTGAAATTTACGGCAGCCAAGTTCACCAAAGATTCCGCAAGTCCACGCAAATCCGTTCCGTAGTTCTTCTTGCGGATACCAATGGATTCATCCATCAATGCATTGGCGGCTTCGAATTTCCCCCGTTTCCAGTCGAACAAGCGCCAAATTTGTCAGCGCATCTGCATAGTCTCGGGTTTCAGCCCCAACAGTCCGCTTCAGAAGTTGTCGTCCCTCCTCCAGTACTTCCCAAGCTTCATCGTACTTACCTTGGGCACTAAGATTTTTACCTAGGCCAATGAAGATCTGAAATGTGTCGGGGTGATCTCGCCCGAGACTGGAAATTGAAAGTTCTTTGGCTTCAATCAGTACCTTCTCGGCGTTATGTAGGTCACCGCTGTTCCGATACGTCAAACCAATCAAGTTCAGTGACTGACTAATCCCCTTGGAGTGGTCACCGGGAAGTTCACGTAGCTTCTGAAGTGCCTGTTTCTGAAGCATAAGCGCGGCCGAAAGATCCACCGAACTTTGCAGAAGCCCTTCGATTTGCAAGATTCGAACTTCAACTAAGGGCAAACCACCCGAGTTGGAAACTGCAGAATTGGCCGCACGTAAATAGGCCATGCCGGCATCGATTTTGTCCAAATAGTACCCATCTGCTATGGCCATGCCTATCCATATTTGAGCAGC
>JAESTW010000140.1 GCA_016763395.1 Kofleriaceae bacterium | reverse complement strand
TATCCTGCTTTTCATAACGCCCACTAGCTGGCACAATCACCAGCGGTGGCATGGTGGACAACAAAGCGGGTTTCGAAGACGCCCAAGGGATTGGGTATTCTTCTTGGCGGCTCACTCTGCCTGGTACTGGGTTGCCAAAGTACCAGCGTTGAGTTTCGCAAGGCTCCCGAGACCAGAGCGAGCATTGGCGAAATGGTCTATGCCATCGCTCGTACCAACGGGCAGGCGAGCCTCACTTGTTCTGCTGAGCTAGAACAACTCCTAGAGCGAGAGCGAGAGCGACTCATTCGATCTGTAGATGCGATTCTCACTCCATCGAATGTGCTGATGCTTCCCACTCTCATGAGCCAAAGCATCCTTCCCGCAGCCGACGATGGCAGTCTCGAGTCAATGACAGACACTCTCGGCACAGCAATAGGCTTACTGGTCGACGACTCCTTTGAGCCGGACAGAAAGGCGCTAGAGGCCATTGTCGACCTGTTAAATTCTGACACGATTCTGCAGGACCAACACCTTCTAGAGTTTTCTCGGACGCTCCTGGCCGATCCGGGTCTGGTCGATGGGATCCATGCGATTTCCGGGCTGTCCGAACTCCCTCTTCGAGCTGGCAGCGAGCAAAATGCCCTATCGGCACTACTTCAGGTTGCCAGTGATTTGGTCAATATCGAAGACGAGGCCAGCAGCTGCACAGGTCTCCAGCCCGAAGACTCCATCGCTCGGCTACTCAGCTCCGAAGGATTCGCAAGTGTTCCGATTCGCGGCGACTCTGCTTGGGTTGCACGGCTCAACACCTCAGGCACTCCCAAAGTACGCACCAACCCGGCTACAAACAGTCTTTACGAGCCTTTTGTCGACAACGACTCCGACGGCAGTGCCGATCACAACGGACAAGGACGCCCCATCAATAGCCTTGGGGAAGAAATCGACATCCCGCCCTTTGGCTACGGCGATGGTTACGACGCAAGCCACCGGAAGTTGTCCGGCGATGGCGATTTCCTCTATCAGTATTACGACGCAAAGAACACAGCCTTCGGACACGGCCTGCGAGTTACCGGAGAGGCGCTGGCGTCCGGCCTACTGTCTCATGTTTCCTCCTTTGTCGATGCAGCAATGGGCACACAGATCGACTGCCTCGGAGAAGAAGACTGCAAGCGCTATACAAGCCAAGGCAATCCGATTTTCCAAATTCTCTTCACGCTCTTGGAGGTTGCCAAATACGACAAACCAATTGCGTTTTTGGAGACTTGGTCAACCCTATTGCGAAACGACCCAGCGGTTGCTGAGGACGTACTGGTATCCTTGGGACAAATTGTAGATGCCATCGGAAACAGCTCCCTCGATGGCACTTCCCCAGCCCTCTACGACTTGGTGGGCGAAACCCTGCCGCTAATCGGACAAATATTCCGTATTCAGACTAGGTTCAATACGCCTATGCCGCGGCTGCTAATGGGCCTCATTAGCGAGCTAGGTACCAATGCTCGCGAATTCCCGACGCAACTCCTGGCCACCATTGAGTACAGAACACTACTCAAAGAAAACGAGTGCAGCGCAGAGCCCCCGGATCCCAATTCCCCGGCAGTCGACTTTTCTCGGCCTCGCTTCTATGTACAAAACGGAACGACAACGGTCGACAATCGCAGCTCTATCGAAAAGAGCTTAGAGATCCTGGCCACCGCCGATTGTGGCAGCGTGCCTTTCACCGGCGGTAAAACGGTCACACACACGATTATCGACCTGATGAGTAGACTCAGTCCGGAGACTGTCTGCAATCTCATCGACGATTTGCTCGGACTACTCGGAGTGACTGGAGGATTCGGCGAAGCAGTCGTAAACAGCTCCCTCTTTGTTGTTGGCTGCACATCCCCGGACGACGTACGGGCGTCCGACCTCTTCGCGCTGGATGACCTGGCGAAAAGTGGCGCGCTCAATTTCTACTTGCCAGTGGCCAAGACCTTTCGCCAAGAGGGCGAGTTGCGAGCCCTCGTCAGCCTCTTTGCAACCGTCGGTTTTGACCTGCTAAAAGATGAAGACCAGAGTGCCAATACTGCCAGCGCTGTGCGTGCAATCTTGCCGGTACTTGCTGAGATTTTACGTTCTGGGGCCATGGACTCCTTCTTTGACCTCAATGAATACCTGGTGACGATTCCCTCCTCCGATGGCGATGGCACTCTCGCCGATGTTATTATTGATAGCGGTGCACGGCTACTGGACTCCACCGGCACAATCAACACTGCCTCGGGGTTACAAGGTGGGGTCTCGCTGGCATCGGAGCTTATCGACGGAATACAAGTTGCGGCGCAGCGAATCGACTCAGCCAATCAAGGTCCTGCACTGGCCAGTAGCGCTGGCTTTTTGTCCGGATATCTTACACAAACAGAGATGCGGGATGGCGCACTTCGCCTCGTGGACCAAAGTCTAGTTCCTCAACTTGCAAGTGGACTAGAGGCCGTGCTCGAAGCCGCACGCCTACCTAGCGACCAGTACCAATGCGTCATTTCTGAGTGGCAAGAGCAGACAAAATCGCAAGTTGAAAGCAAGACAGTAGCGGCACTCCTGAGCGTTGGAGTATTGCTACAAGACTACCCGCAACGAGCGCAAATCGATCTGTTCCTCTCCCGAATTCTCGATCCCAATCCACCTCATTTGGAAGGCGGACCAACGCAGGGTGGCCCAACGAGCTATGACGAGCTAACGCGAATAGTCTCGGAACTTCTGCAATCCCCCGAACGCCTTGATGGTGCAAGCGATCTGCTACGCTTTGCCAGCGCACTTCTCGATCCGGAGAGGCAGGCACACTCACTATTCTTAGACTTCGACAGGTTATTGTACCGAGATGAGCAGCGAGTTCTCGTGCAAATGTCGGCCGATGCCTTGGGGGTCCGAGGACAAGACAGGGAACTCGCGCCCCTTCTGGTGCTACTCGACATTGCCCAGAGCTACTCGGACATCCTCAGTTCACAGCAATGCGTGGAACTTCCACCCAGCCCGGTTACGCTCGCTGAGCTAGAAGAATCCCTAGCCTCATTGGTATCCTTTCTTCGCGACGATGACTCTCCCTTGGCGTTCGTGTTTGACCTCCTACGAAAGCGAAGTGGACCGTGACGCGACTTCGAAATGCGGCATTGGCAATCGCAGCGATCGCATCTTTTCATAGGGTAGCCTATGCCAATACCGTACAAGACCAACAGGGCGTCGGCTCTCGGGTGAAGGCGATGGGCGGCGCTGGAACTGCCACGGCGCAAGACGCTGCTGCGACCTATTACAATCCTGCAGGCTTAAGCCAATGCGCCCGCAACCAAGCCAGTATCGAGTCCAATTACTGGCGCTATGGGCTCTCTATCGATAGTGACACCGAAGAGTTTGAGGGAGAAACGCTGTCCGATAGAACCGCAGCAACCTTCTCGGCCTGTTTGCATCTCCCCTACCGGCTCAGCGTTGGTCTCCTCTTTGACACCGGCGTCTCTCAGGTTCAGAGCCTTAAGCAAAGCTCGCTAAGCAAAACGCCCGAATACGCACTCTACGGAAAACCCTTAGAACAGGTTTCAATCATTGGTGGCGTTTCGTACAAAGTCAATAGCCACCTCTCCATCGGAATTGGCGGGGCGGTACTCATAAACAGTGGGCTGCAAATTGCTGCCGAGATTCCCGTACTCGGAGGAGACGACGAAATTGCAGGAGCAGTCGCCTGGGAGCTCAATCCAGCGGCGTCCTTCTACGGCGGTGTCCGCTACGAATTTGACAGCCAACTGGTACTTGCAGCATCCCTGAGAACAGCCCTTTTCCACCAACTAAAAGCCGAGACTCGGACAAGAGTTCAAGCGGCAGGCGTACTCTTCGACGTCGACGTTTTGCTTGAGAATGTCGCCTGGTACTCACCCTTGCAAGCGTCAATCGGCGCCACGTATCCACTAAGCGAGACAATCACAACTGCATTCGACCTCAGCTGGTATCACTACTCAGCGCACCCGGGCCCCTACATTCACATCAGCCCGCTGGATCCGGACGACAGTGTTGCGGCAGGCCTCAATTACCCACCGGATGAAGATCCTAACTTTCACGATACCCTAGTACCGCGTTTTGGCGTCGAGTTTCTGGCCACATCCCAGCTTGCGTTGCGAGCAGGAGTATCCTATCGGCCAACTCCTGTACCATTGCCATCGCCGGACAAACGAGCGAATCTGCTAGATGCTTCGGTGGCGACTCTCAGTTTCGGAAGCGGCTATGTATGGAAGTTAAAAGACTCAAAAAAGGGTTCCAAAGACAACCAAAGCATCTCCTCGTTTGAAATCTCTGCTCACTTGCGTCTGCACCACATGGGTGAAGAAACGGTTACGAAGATAGTCGATACCAACCAAACTGCCAGTTTCAAATTTGGCGGACAAATGCTCGACACCGGAATCACTGCGACTGTGGGCTGGTAGATGTCAGCGATTGTCATCGTTGTTGCGCTGCTACTTCTCCTCGCTGGAGTCGCCGGGCTCTACTGGCGCAAACGGCGACATCGCGGTCCGCCCATTTCGGCTCCAACAATTGTCCGGGAGCCTTCGCAACACGCTATCGTTCTAGCCCACGGAGTTCTCGGTTTTGATCATTTGCAGGTCATGGGCGTACGGCAACACTACTTCCGCGGTGTTGCCAACTACCTAGAACAGCGTGGCGGCGCCGTATTCACAGCAAAAGTCGCAGGACTGGGAACTGTTCCCGAGCGGGCGCAAGCCTTAACTAGCTTCATCGAAGAGCTCGACGAGAAGCGTGTTGTTGTTGTCGGACACAGCATGGGCGGTCTCGATGCGCGATACGCACTGTCGAAGCTCGGACTTGCCAACCAAGTGAAGGCGCTAATCACGGTCGCGACGCCCCATCGTGGTAGTTATCTCGCGCAGGCAGCTGAGCTACTACCTAGTCGGGCCCTGCTCTCCTTACTCGGTAAAGTAGGGGTGTCGACAGATGCTCTCCAGTGGCTTGGCGAGGGGCCGTCCGAAGAGTTCAACAACACGATACTCGACGTGTCCGAAGTCTTTTATGGTTGTATTGTTGGAGAGACCAGCCGCAGTGGAGTACTGGGAAACCCTCTCCTGATGGCCGGCTACGAGATATTACTGCGCTCCCGCGGTCCCAATGATGGCATGGTGCCTGCGTCCTCTCAGAAGTGGGGCAAAGAGATCGCCGTTGTTCCGGCCAACCATTTTGCGCAAATCGGTTGGTCTTCCGGTTTCGATGCATGCGCCATGTATCTCGACTTGCTGCTCAAGCTCAATCGTATGGGGTTGCAATGCATGCCCCTAATTACTCAAGAAGAGAGCGAATCACACGAGCAAGCGATCGCGGGATAATGTGCTCAACGCTCAACGATAGGGGCCGATCTGAGAATTGGGTACCGCCAGTTGCGCGACAGCTTGCGCCACCAATTGTATTCTCGCTGCGTCGCAAACATTGCCGTCTAGGTCGATCCAGATTCGCTTGCCATCACAACGTAGAACGACAATACCAGCCTGCTTCGTGGCCTCCACCACCTTCGGTGGAATCCCTGCATCCGAGTCTCCGGGCACATAGTGCAAGGGCGGAAGTCCCTGTCCGTTTTCGCAATACACCCGTGTCCGCAGTCGGAGCCGACGCCAACCCAATTTGTCCGCGACCGGTGACACCACGACAACCATACCGCGAATCGACATCGAAATTCGCGTGCTACCATCGTCACTCCACTTCTCGGTGGTCTCAAGACGGGCATTCAAATCACCCGCTAACAAACGCCATTGCTCCAGTAGCGAGGTTGGACGTTGCGCCAACGCGATGGTGGCATCAATCGCCGCCAGCATGCGCTCCTCATCGGTTTCAAATCCATCGAAGTAGGCTATTGCGATCCTGCCGCGAGCTTCGAAGTTGTAGTGATCGGACAAGGGGACATTTGCTGCTCTTGGTCCGACAACCTCAGTAGCGGGTACCGCATCAATCAGGCTGCGCTGCGTCTCGCCCAAATAGGCTTGAGCATGGGACTCATTCCTTGCGCGAATCACCCAATCTCGGTCAAAGCACTCATCACCGACAATGACATCACGCAAAAACAGGTTGCGTATGTACCCATAGCGCATGTTCCCGAAGCGACTAACTCTGAGAACTACCCCGAGAGATGACTCTGCGATCGCGCGAATGTCTGTCGTTCCGCCGGCTAGTGAGTAGGGTACACTGGTACCTCGGACTTCGATACTCGTTCCGCGAACCTCCGTATCAAGATAGAAAGTACTTCGAGTTGCGCCTGTACGGATGTGAAATTTGCCACCAAAACGGTCTGCAAGTTTCCTGTAGAGAATCTGCCGATCCGACATCGCTAGTTATTGTAGCACTGATTTTTCAGAACGCGCGCCCAGCAAGCTTAGCAATCTGGCGCCTGAATTTTGTTCTTGCGTGCCGTCTTCGCACAAACGAGTACTCTTTTCGCCGCAGGCCATTTCCTTTTTCACAAAAACTTTGGCTCCACAACCGTGGCGGTAGCTCATGATGTCTTTGCACTGGTAGGTGTGATCCAACCCGTAGACGTGGCCAACTTCATGCGCCACAGCATCACAATTGTTCTTTGTCCGGTATCGTCCGCCTTGATCAAAGGCAAATACGATACTGTTGGGAATTGCTTTTTGGTTGTAGGGTGCGATTCCGCCAAGATTCGGATTGTCCCGACCTATATCGGCCGCTTTGCCGCCAACTTTAACCAATATGTATGAGCCAGAGCTTGGTCGCTTGTCTGTAACAACGACGTCGTAGTCCGCAAATTTGCCCTCGACACAACGAGTCAATCGCCTCCAAGTCGCCTTGCTAGCACGGTACCTGGGAATCGTACGAACTTCTCCACCTTTGATTAAACTGGACTCATTTCGTGTTGCATCATCGCCGCCGCCTTTTACTTGCAATGACTCTCTATGCAAGTAGATCACCTTAGAAGGCTTCGCAGGGGAGGAGGAAAGACTACGGATCTTTCGCACGATCTCTGTTGCTCCTGGCACTCGCCATTCCCCGTGTATCATCTTTGAGGTAGAGGCCAATGCCCCAACTGCGACAGCAGATATCAGCACAACCGCGAGTATCACTCGGCTAATAGTATGGATGAATACTCGTTGCATGGTTACTAGTTGGGACTGGCAAAACAAAGCGGCAATTCACTCTCAAGCCCCTCAAATATCTGAGGGGGAAAATAGTCCTGGGCTCGCGGGCACAATGGGATATAATAGTAAGATGAGCATTTTTCGAAAACTTGGTGGTTTGGCCTGTGTGTGTGTGATTTCAGGTGCAGGTGTGACACTACCGAGTACGGACGCGGCTGCCTGTGGTTTTATGATGCCGCCGGTATCGTATGTCACTGGCTCCCAATCGGCATTGCCCGCCTATTCGCTGGGTGTCTTTGTGGAGATACAATATCAAAGTGCCAAAGCGAGCTCTGAGGATTTCAAGGTTGTCCGAACTGATGCCAAGGGTCACAAAACCACAATTGCGATCACGCTAGAAGCCGCTGACTCGGACTATCGACGATTTATTGCATTCGATAGACCTGCTCAGCCAGGCGAAACATATTCGGTGCGCTACCAAAACGGTAGTACCAATACGCTCTCTGTGTCCGAGCAGGTTCTAAAGCCAGCCGACGGTATCAAGTTGAGCGTAAAGGTAGAC
>JAESTW010000139.1 GCA_016763395.1 Kofleriaceae bacterium | reverse complement strand
CCTTCCCCGGAAAGAGTACGTAGTCTGTTGGATGCTCTGCCCCGCCCTCTTCGAAGTAGGCCGGTTTCCATTTGAGATATTCGTCAAAGAACAGCACCCGACGGCCTTCGGACACTGCCGTCTTCATTGCCTCGCGAACGACCGCAGCCGCGCTAGAACTTCTCCCATGTCCGATACGAACACCCTCGACAATATCGACCGC
This sequence comes from Kofleriaceae bacterium, assembly GCA_016763395.1. Classification (GTDB taxonomy): domain Bacteria; phylum Myxococcota_A; class Polyangia; order Haliangiales; family Haliangiaceae; genus NORP324. Next base: position 3,324 of record JAESTW010000139.1, on the reverse strand, counting down.
CATCTCGACAGCACGACCAAACCAATGATCAAAATCGCCACTGTCCGCCCGCTCTACCAAGAGTCCAACCATCGTAGAAAAACACGGGACGCCCTCTTCGGACGAGCGACTGCCCACGTCCACAGCGTCTACATAGTCAACAATCTCTGCGCGCAGCACACGGGCGATTGCAGCCTTGGTATGCCCCTCAAGCTCAAGCCAATCGAGCACCATGCCCGCAGAGCTCCGACTGCCCTGGTACTCCCGCTGGTGATGGTCGAAACGCCGCGATTCCGGGTCAAACACACCGCCAACGTCAAAAACCAAATCGGCTTCGGACAGGTGCTCCAAGTCCCGCGTCCGCAGAACCTTGGCGTCACTCTGATAAAACACCCGAATTAGCGCTGCGGCCAGCACATCGTCTGCGTGAAAAGGACCGTCGTGAGTACCGATTAAAAATGTCATAGACCTACGAGTATCGATATCAGAGTTTCGGGCGAAGATCTTGGATTGCACGGGTTGTTCGTCCCGCCTTTATTCGGACCTTAAAACTCTTCCGAATGCCCTGTTTTTTGTTGGTCAAAACAACTCGATGCAGCCCTTCGGGAAGTTGGATAGCTCGCTGTGGTGTACTCGTTCCCGTCGCTTTGCCATTGATCGCAATCTCGCATGGAGGCTTAGAGCCCAGCATTAGGGTTCCAAGAGATACCTTGCCGACAACAGGTTTTGGTTCGGCCTCTGTGCCAGCACTCGTAGCAACCGCTGTTGGCACTCTATTCCGTGAACGCACTTTACTCGGCCGACGGAAACGATCGCTATCAACCGTTGCCGTCTCGGTATTGGCGAGAACAACAGAAATCATCAGGGCTTCTCCCGATTTTAGGTCAATACTCCGTATTTCTTCGCGACTCCCATCAACGCTCTCAATCACTACACTATGTCGGCCTGGCAACAAATTGCGAACGCGTAGCGGCGCTTGTCCGAGATAGTGGCCGTCCAGACTAACCTTGGCGCCAACCGGATCCACTAGAACATCAATGCCGGTATTTCTAGCTGTTTCGGAGTCGACCTCAGCAGCCGGAGGATCTGGCGCAATCGCCTCTTCGTCCTCGGACAAAGGGATATCAGCTCGCTCTTTTGGTGTAGCGACAGGCTGTATGGCTGCTACAGTATTCGCGTCCACAAGAGCAAGCCCAGAGTTCCCCTGCCTCACCGCCAAAAGGTATCCACCAACAATAGCACCACCAATAACAAGTACCGCGAAGGCCGCCAACCACAAGCTTGCTTTGGAACCGCTGGTAGCATGACGCGGCAAGGGATTGGTTTGGGCGTCGCTCATTCCGTCGGACGAAAAATCATCGATCTCTATATCAATATCGGTGTCGTTGGACGTTGAGGCCATGGGTGATTGCGTGCGCTAAATGAACTGAGCTTGGGGAGTTGATGGAAGAAAGGGGTGGTTTCAGTTTACTCCCTTCATCCCCCCACGCAACATCATCCACATTGCAATAATTCAGTAGTCCGCCAATTTCTCGGGCCATCTCGTCCACGCCCCTTGGTCTCCATCAGCTCGAAGATCTCAAGCCACGGTAGTTTGGTGGGAACATCCACTCATATTTTCACCGCCCAGACCAGGGCTCCACCACAATCGATGCCCTGGTGATCCGAAATATGATCTTCGCGCCTGCTTTCAAGACGAGTTTTGCACCTGCATGTCGTCAAAGGGTTGATGATTAGTTGAGCTTGGCCACATACAGCTAGTAAAATCCACTCCGAACTTCGCGTCTTCGCAACCAGTGCCTGCTTTGTTTCCATTTGTACGATTACTCGCGTTTCTCGCCGGTGCTCTGCTGTCGACCGGGCTGGCCTGTGGCAATTCAGAGTCAGAGCCCGCGACGAAAGAGAAGCCCCCGACCTCTGAAAAAAACACCAGCGGCGAACAGCCTCCCAAGAAATCCAAGCCCAAGCTGGTGCACTTCGAAGACACCAGCTCCGGCCTCAAACGGCTTATGCGAACCCTGCGTGTCGCGATTGAGTCCGATGATGAAGCGAAAACGGTCTCACTCCTGCGCAGCCTCAGACTCTCGGACGCCAAGCTTTGGATGAAGACAACCTTCGGCGAAACGCTCGGGGAAACTCTGGCGACTACCTACGCCATACAGAGTGATGAAATTGGAGTACTTGCCGCCCTGTTGAAAGAGCAATTCAAGCTCGGACGCACTGAAATACAAGTGGAGCGCTTTGAGTCCTCGGACGACCTGAAGGCGACCGGGTATCAACGCGCAGCCCTCAACAAAATGCTGACACCAACAGGGCTCTACTCGGTGCGATTTCGCAGTATGGGCGGGACCGAAACTTTCCATATTTGGTCGTTCGTGCACAACAACAAGAGCTTTCGGTACGTCGGAAAACTCCGCGACACTGGCAAAAAGAACATGGTCAAAAAGCGCGATCTAAGTGAATATCGCATCCGCGACGTCGAACGCATAAGCGCTCAAAAATAGCCCCGGGCTTTTGTCACACTGAGGCTAAATGTGCGACACAGGACCACATGTCCGCCGAGTAGGAAAACTCTGAAAAGTTGCGCCCCCCCCAACTGAGGTTCATCGTAGAAGAATGCAACTTCTACTTTCACTATCCGGGTTTATGATTACTCGCGAAGACTGGGAAAACCTCGATGAAGATACACGAGAGCTATTTACTGCAATGTTGAAAGATGAGGGCCGTGACCTGAACTTTCACTACCCGGACGGGCAGTCCTCCCTTCCCACCCAGTGAATTTCCCAGAGCGCGCCTTGGTAGTGCAGCGCAAATAGTGCATGCTTCGGTGCTAGCGCTATGAATCACTACCTACTCGGCTCAGCCATCATGCCCTCCGTTCTTTTGGTGTGGTTCTTTCATCGGCGGGATTTATACCCCGAGCCCGCGCGAGTTCTATGGACAACCTTTTTCTTAGGAGTACTGACAGTCATCCCTGTGCTCGCGGTCGTTTATCCCTACTCCCAGTATATGGAGTTGGTAGAAGATCCATTTTTGTCCGGTGCTGTTACGGCATTTGCCGGTGCCGCGATTCCAGAAGAGTTCTTTAAGTACCTCGTCGTTGTATTTTACTGCGCCCGTCACAAAGAGTTCGATGAGCCGATGGACGGAATCGTCTATGGAGTTGTCGCTTCCCTAGGATTTGCAACCTTAGAAAACATCCTATATGTGTCCGATGGTGGGTACACCGTGGCTCTATTGCGTGCCCTCACCGCAGTACCGGGACACGCTCTCACCGGGGCCTTCGTGGGCTACTTTATTGGCCAAGCCAAATTTGGCGAAGGTAGCTCGAGGCGCAATTGGATG
>JAESTW010000138.1 GCA_016763395.1 Kofleriaceae bacterium | reverse complement strand
TCGTTTGTCAGTTTGTGCCGGGCTGGAAGCGACGACGCCAGCGAGCAAGACTGGCAAGCCGCCGCCGACTATGTCCGCGCCAACAAAGCCCCGGGCGAGCTAATCGTCTTCGCCCCCGAGTGGAGCGATCCCATTGGCCGCCAGTATCTCGGAGATCAGATACCGATCGAGATGGCGGCCCGAATGGATGCGGCTCGCTATTCAGGGATCTGGGAAGTGAGTACGGCCGGCTCTCGGGCCAAGGAGACCAAGGGACTTTCTGCAGACAGAAGTGAATCCTTTGGCGAGCTGCGACTGCGGCACTACCCGCAAGAGGCCGCGCGAATTTCTTACGATTTCACCAAGGAGTGGCGAACAGCCAAGGTCACAGGGCATGGTCGTCCACGTTTTGGCTTGCAGGAAGTCGGTTTTGAGCCGCACCAGTGTGTCTTGGTAGTACCAAGGCCGAATCAGAGTATCACCCTGACCTTTGAGACTGTTATATTGGGCTCCGAAATTGTCGGTTACGTCGGACTGGCGGACGTCTTCACCCGGAGAAAGATTCGCGACCCCGGACAGCTGGAAGTGCTGATCGACGGCAAGGTGGTGAGCTCGGCGACTGCCGGCGTAGAAGATGGTTGGGTGCGCTTCTCCGCGAAAACCAATCCCGGACAAAGTGCGGTTGAATTTCGCCTGACTGCAGTTGGCCCCAATGCCAAAGATCGGCGTATCTGCTTTGCCGCCGAGGCCAGAGAGTGAGCGTCTCACAGCAAGATAGCGTGACTGCCAAGGGAACGTCTGCCACGCGAGCGCCTGGCAAGCGATCATGGAACCCGCTTTCTTGGAGCCAGCGATGGCAGAATCGCGCCATCGCGGTTTTGCTCTTCATCTTGGCGAGCACGATGGTGATATCGGCGCAACGGGATCAGGGCGTTGTCCGAGATGAAGTCATCTACATGAACTTCGGCAGCCGCTATGCCGATTGGTGGGGCGAGTTTGCGACGGGAAAGGACGGCATCACAAGCAAGGAGAGCATCACTAGGTTCTTTGGTGGCAAAGCGGCCACGGCAGGAAATCGCGAGCATCCGCCGCTGATGAAGACCCTCTTTGGTCTCTCTGAAAAGCTATTGCACGACAAGCTTGGCTGGACGTCTGAAACCACCGCCTATCGGGTTCCTACGGCTCTGCTCAACGCGCTGCTCATCGCTCTGGTATTCCTTTTCGTTAGCGGTATTTGGGGTTTCTCGGCAGGACTCTTGTCCGCGCTTCTCTTGCTCTTCTTGCCCCGCGCCTTCTTCCACTCGGGGCTGGCCACCTTTGACGCGCCAGTGGTGACCTTCTGGTTTGCCTCGCTATGGGCCTATCAGCGCTCTCTGCGGACGAGGTGGGGCTTTTTACTGCTCGGACTCTGCGCCGGACTGACCTTGGCAACCAAGCACAACGCGATCTTGCTTCCGGCGATTCTAATTCCTCACTACTGTTACACCGTATGGCGTGCCCGCGCGTCCGAAGGGAAATGGCATGTGCGATTGTGGAACGCATTGCGAAATAGCCGTCCGCAGACATTTTTAGGTCTTTTTCTGATAGCGCCACTTGTGCTGATAGCGATTTGGCCCTGGCTGTGGTTCGACACCATGACACATTTGCGCGAGTGGATGGACTTTCACTTTACCCACGTACACTACAACTTCGAGTACTTGGGCAAAAATTGGAACGCGCCGCCTTTCCCTTGGCACATCGCGCTGGTCACAACACTCTTTACCGTGCCCTTAGCCACCTCGGTTGCGGGAATCAGCGGTTTTATCATGCTTGTCCGAGGCTTTTTTCGCTTTGGCCCGGACGACGAGAATCGTTTCCCCACACTCCTGCTTTTTCTCTCCGCCGGCGTTGCCATGGGCCCCTTTCTCTTGCGCTCCACGCCTATCTTCGGCGCCGAGAAACACTGGGCGCCGGCGATTCCAACCATGTGCATTTTTGCCGGCGTTGGACTAGTGCTGTTGTCCGAAAGCACGTCGACCGCGATATCGCTCTTCTGGCCCAAGCTCAAAGGGCGCTGGGTTCGGAACGCGACCATTGGACTCGTTTCCACAATCGTCGTCGGCGCAGCCTTCTGGGAAACCCAACACGCACAACCCTACGCTCTCTCGCACTACAACGCGCTGGCGGGCGGCGCGTCCGGCGGGGCCGATTACGGCATGAATCGACAATTTTGGGGCTACTCGGCCCGCGGTGTCCTGCCTTTTGTGAACGGCTTCTCGAAGCCAGGCCAGACAGTTCCGGTCTACACCCACGACGCTTCCCCCGCATGGGGACGTTACAGGCAGCTCGAACTGCTAGCGCCAGGACTGCCAAATTCGGGCCGTGAAGTGGCAGGGATCCGCAAATCGAAGATCGCCATTGTGATCCACGAGAAGCACTTCAATCGCCACGACTATCTCATCTGGGACGCCTACAAGAAGGTTCAACCCACGTTTGTACTGCTCTACGACGGCGTTCCGCTAGTGAGCGTGTATGTGCGGGATGAACTGTTGGGCGAAGAGTAAGTAGCGGGCGACGCCGCGAATACGCAATCCCAGTAAATCCCATGTTGCGACTGGGATTTTCCCTTGTTGCCCGGAGGAGCAGAGGCTACTGTGCGCGCCGTAATCGGAAGCAGAAAAATCCTATGCTAAAACGACTATTTACCAAGTACGCCAGCGCTCGCAGCGCTATTTCCCTCTTCGTCTTCCTCGCCGTCACGGCAATCCCCGAATTGGCGATGGCCGCGGACAAAGCGGAGAAGGAATTCAGTATTTGGAAAACCTTTGCTCCGATCGCCCTCTTACTCGTGGTGGTCACCTTGGTACTCTCACGCTTGCCAAAGATCGATCTCGGGCACTCGGACGCGTTCCGCAGACGAAGAGTTCTCAACTGGCTTCCCCTCGGACTGACCTACGCATGGTTGTACATGGGGCGCTACAACCTCACGGTTAGTAAAGGCAAGTTTACCGAAATGCAAAGCCCGGATGGTTCGTCGCTCATGGGCAACGACGACTTCGGCTACATATTCATGGCGGGAACCGTGGTCTACGGTTGCTCTTTCATTATCAACGGCCCGCTCACTGACAAGTACGGCGGAAAGTTTTCTATTTTGGTAGGCGCTGCAGGCTCTGCAGTGGCAAACGTCATTATGGGGCTTGCGACCCTGAGCATTGTCAACGAGGGGCCTGGTTCCGACTTCATAATGCAAACCTTCACGGTGGTATTCAGCGTGCTCTACGCCATCAATATGTACTTCCAGAGCTTTGGCGCGGTTGCCATCGTCAAGACCAATGCGTCGTGGTTTCATGTCCGAGAGCGTGGCGTCTTTGGCGCAATCTTTGGCATTCTAATTTCGCTTGGCGTCTACTTCGCTTTCGATTGGGGCGCTTTGATTCTGAAACATTTCGGCGTTCAGTGGGTCTTCTTTGTTCCCGCGATACTTTTGACAATTTTCTGGTTTCTCGATGTCAAAATGGTCAAGAACACGCCGCTTGAAGCCGGTCACAAAGACTTTGATACCGAAGATGCTTCTTCCGGAGATGACGGCCCGCGTTTGCCCGCCCTCGTAGTCTTCAAGAAGATGCTGAGCAACCCCATCATTCTCACCATTGCTGCAATCGAGTTCTGTAGTGGATTTTTGCGCCAAGCCATCATGCAGTGGTACCGGACATTTGCCAAACAAACCGATGGCATGCTCGACCTCAAAGATAGCTTCGTTTATGAGAACTGGGGCCTCTTGCTTTGCTGCGCTGGCATCTTGGGCGGAGTGAGTGCGGGTATTATCTCGGACAGAGTCTTTCAATCTCGGCGTGGGCCAGTGGCATTCTTCTTATACGGAATGATGCTGACTGCATCGATCTTACTCGTCTTTGTCTTCGACACAGGCATGGTCGGCTGGCTCGTCGTCTTCATGTCTATGGCCATCATCGGTGTACACGGAATGCTCTCGGGCACTGCCAGCATGGACTTCGGCGGCCGCAAGAACGTCGGAGTTGCCGTTGGCATCATCGACGGCTTTGTCTATCTCGGCACCGGCGTCATGTCGCTGACCTACGCTATTATCCTGCCCAAAGAACAGTTTGATGAAGCCGGCAAACTCATCGGTCCCGCAACAGACCCGGCCAACTGGACTTGGTGGCCACTTGCGATGGTCCCAATGGCCCTTATCGGCGCTGTCTTGGCCACCCGAGTATGGCACGCCAAACCAAAAGGCAAGAAGAGCAAAGCCTAGCCACTAGCCCAAAGGCCGTCCGATGGGCTTGCAAGCTATTGAGCGTTGGATTGCCCTTGCGCCACGCTCAAAGTCCATCAGCGCTTGGGTTGGGAGCCCAATGAGCTACGGGATTTCGCAGAAGGCGGGAACAGAGGCGGGCAACATGCTCCAGGGCTCAGGGCTCACGCCACGAGGGTGAGCTTGCAAAAAGTCCCACGCCATTGCCCCAGCATTTGGGGGTGGCACATGGCCAGCTGTGTGCTCACATTCGACGATGAAGTGGCCGTCATCCCGCAGTGATTGCGAAAACTCGATGCTGGCGTTGTGGAAATTATAGCCACCAAAGGTATCGGTAGGGCCACCCCAGACCAGCATCATCGGAATTGTGGTCGATGGCTGAACGTACTGGGAGGCGAGGATACCACCTGAGAAATGTACTGAGGACGCAATATGCTCGGAGCGATGCATTGCCAGAAAGCTAGTGAAGAGTCCGCCGGCGCTCATGCCAGTATTAAAGACCCGCTCGGCGTCGATGTGAAAGCTCTCCCAGCCGCAAGTGAGAAGCTGGTCGAAGAGTTTAAGATCGATACTCTGTGCTGCTGGAGACAAGATGTCCCATTCGACCGACAGTCCAGTAGGGGTCGGTGCAATGACAATTGCGCCCTCGTCCGCCAGCGCTCGGATTCCCATTAAGTCCAGAGTTTGCGTCGCGGTTCCGCCCAGCCAATGCCAAGCGAAGACAATTGGAGCACCTTCAGAATTTGCTGGCAACACCACTTCAAAGTCCCGGACAGTGCCATCAATCGTGATCTGGTTTGCGCCTGCGACCATGGCAGAACACCCACTACCATCACCGTAGGGGTTGGTGAGTGGTGCGATGCTGGCATCAACATCGGCCGATCCAGCATCGACGTCCGTGTTGGTATTGTTGTTGTCCGATGAGCCACATGCGAGCAGCATGAACAGGGAAGATACGATAAGGGAGGACGCGACAAGGGAGGACTGGAATCTTCGTTGGGCCATAGAATCCAGATTTTGACACTGGGGCTATGCAACAGCAACGATGAATTGTTTTCATAATTGCCAATCCTAGACGCAAAAATGCGAAAACGCCCAAGCCACCGGGGCGTTCGCGGACCTCAGAATCTGTTGCCTACTATTGCGTGAGGCTATTGATAGGGCAGCGCTTTATGCCCAAAGATTCGCAGGCGCTTCAAGTAGGTATCCAGTACCAACGCCGCCGCAGCCAGAAGTAGGACCCAGGGCCAAAGATCTTGAATATAGCTCATGTGCTCATCACCAGGATCAAAGAGAGTCACGGGTTTTACCTGCGGGTGGCCACCGGTAACGGTCGCGGCATGCTCAAGCGCTTCTGTATTGACGCTGGTCTTGAGAAACTCTGCCGGGTAGGGCAGAGCCACAGCGCCCATTGATTCAGCAACGGTTTTGCCATCGCGCTTGTGAACCGCTTTGAGCATGTAGCTGCCATATCTCTCAACAGAGAAATCCGCGACATACCGTCCGGCGGCATTTTGGGTCATGGTGATAGTCTCCGTCGTCTTGGAGTTTTTCGGATCGATTATCTCCAGAGTCGTTTCCAGCTCGTTGACAAATTTGTCGTCATTGTCGATGGCGTCGACAATGATACGAGCCCGACCATCTTCTACCGACGCGCTCATGTCATAGCTGTCGTACACCTTGCGCCGCATGGTTGTCCGGATGACTTGTGCCCAAAACTTAGGAAATCCTGACCAGCGCAGCCAATCGACAGCCCAGCGATTCTTGATATCACTTGTCCAAGCAACACTGGTGCCGGTTCCGAGACGCCAGCGAGCCAAGAGCGGCTCACCCAAGTCCGAGATTAGTATCACCTCGGCGGTTGGTTTGGCATTGACCGAAACATAGCCGTGCAAGAGCGGTGCGTTGGCAACGCCAGTTCCCTCGATCATTGCAGCTTTCTTGTTGATGTGCGCCTTTACCAAGTCTTCAACCAGAGCGGATTTTTGCGCCTCGGTGGTCTCCTTCAAGAAAATTCGCGGCAAGGCAGCCAAGTCGTCGGTCATGTAGAGGCGGCCATCACCGTTGTCGGTGACCAGACGCAAGAGATTGCGATCTGCACCGCCAATGCCGACCGCGGACACGGTAATACGTGAGGCACGCATGTCTTGCACAAGCTCTCGTACGCCCTGGGATGGTGCTTTGCCATCCGAGAGCAAGATGACGTGCTTAACCTTGGCATTGGCCGATTGCAGAACTTCGTGAGCCTCTCGCAATGCTGGGCGAATGTCAGTGCCACCGCCAGCGGACAATCGGCTGATGTCCGAGGAAATCCGCATGCGATTGGACGCTCGCTGCAAACGAACCACGGTGGTTGGTCTTTGATCGAAGGCAATCACCGTAATCAAATCGTGAGAGGACAGTACTTCGGCAGTCGCTCGCGCGGCCTCTTTGGCAGCTTCCAGGTTTTGTCCGCTCATCGAACCGGACCTATCGATTACCAGAGCAATCGCAACATGCGGCTGCTCACGGATTTTCTTGCCATCAAAACGAACTGGCATGATTTTTTCGATCTTGGTGTTTTGATAGCCACCTGAACCGAAAGAATCTTCACCGCCGGACATAATCAGCCCGCCGCCCATATGGCGCACATAGCGTTCCAAGGCATTCATCTGCCCCATGCCTAAAAAGTGTGCTGGCACGTCGGACACAAAGACCAAGTCAAATCGCTCGAGCTCTTTGGCCGAGCTTGGCAAGCCCTGCGGACTGCGGACTTCAACAGCAATGTTTTGGTGCTCGAGCGCGCGCTTGAAATAGCCGGCCGAACTCGGGTTGGAGATAGCGCTGCCTTCCACGTAGAGAACCCTGGGCCGTCCGCGGACAGGAGCTGTCATCACCGAAGCGTTGTTGGCCATCTCGGTGTCCTTGCTCGCGCCCTTCATCTGTAGCGAGTAGGTGGTGAAACCGGCGCGCTTTGCCTGGCTCTTAAAAGTGACCCAGTTGGTACCTGCATCGAGTTTCACTTTTTTGCGAGGATCGAGAGGGTTGGGGAAATCGTCTTGCCGCAGCGTGAGAGTTACCTCATCTTCGTGGCTCGACCAAATTTCAACTTTGATTTCAAAGGGCGCACCTTCTTTGATTTCGTCCGGCAGCCGCATTGAGTCGATGCGAATCTCTGGCACTTGGGCCACATCAAAGGTCTTGAAGGAGATGTGTACTCCCATTTCCTCAGCCCGGTAGCTCTCGGAAAGAAGGTCACCATTGGTCTCGTTGCCGTCACTAACGATGAGCATTCGCGGCAGGTAGGCGTCGGGGAAGATTCCGTAGCCAAGCTGCACAGCCGACTGAACATTGGTTCCAGCACCTTCACCATCATGGCGTTTGATATCTTCAGTTTTACCACTGCGAATCAAAAAAGGTCGCTCGGCAAAGCTAATGAGAAAAACTCTGTCGTCTCCGCCCTTGGCCTTGATGACCTGATCAATATAGGCCCGACTTTGGGTGAGCCCTTCATCGCTGACTGAGTCACTTACGTCGACCAGAACAATGGTAGCAACTTTGTTGTCGGTGTCGTTCCAAGTCGGACGAGCTAGGGCCGTTGCCAGCGTCAGTACAACAAAGGAGCGGAACACGGTCGATAGGTACTGCTGAAAGGTCGAGACGTCTGTAAGAGATAGAGTGCGGACAACAAAGAAGTAGGGCAGGATTGCCGCCAGGTAAAACCAATTGGGTTGCAGGAAGTCAATTGGCCTCTCGAGCCATTCGATATGCACAACGCCGCCATGGGCCCGCAGCACATAGCGAATCGCGTAGAGCAAAATCACGGACACAACCGCAGCTATGCCCGACTTGATGAGTAGACTTTTTCGTTCCTTGGTCAAACTGTGATCCTGCGATTGAAGGTAAACCACTCTACGAGTATCAAAAAGAGTGCGAACAAGACCAGCATCATCCACAATGCTTGTCGATAACCGCTAACCCCAGGTTCCGGTTCTTTCAAACTTTGTCCGCCCAGCAAGAGTTCGGAAGAGGGCTCAATGTCACTCTCCGTGGCGTTACTCAAATTGGATGCGAGCTGAATGGTCGCAACTTCAACACCATCTTGCATGGCAATGAGCTGGTGAATTCCAACTTCGTTGGCAAAAAACGTAGCGTAGCCCTCGCTCAGCGGTGCTTTGTGACGCTTGCCGCTAGGAGTTACAACCTCGACTTCAGAGATGCCGTAGGTGCCGTCCAGAGGCACGCGCGCTCGTCGTCCGGTGGTGTAGGTGGTGATTAAGTCCGAGTCCGCTCCCGCAAACCAGTCCAGTGTGTTGACCATTAGCAGGGGAAAGGAGACTCGCAGCATTAAATCAGTGCCGGTCATGCTAAATCCAAAGGCAGCGACTTTTCGTCGGCCTTGTTTCTTTGCCGCCGCAATCGTCACCTTGAGTGACTGTCCGAGCGCGACTTCGCCCTGTGTTCGATCGATGGAAAAGGTGTTCAGGCTGTCGAAGTTCACATCGTCCATTTCAATCCAGCGCATAATCGGATGCGTCGGACTGACTCTGGTGATCCTGCCACGGCTAAGTGGTTTGCCGTTTTTGAAGGGGCTGTGCTCACCGCTTGGGGCGAAGTAGAGCAGATGGGTTGAATCTTGGGGCAAATTCTCCGGGGTGTACTCATGGAAAATGGCCGCGTCGTAGGCTGCAATTTCGTTCTTGGCCAACGCCGCTTCGTATTCTGCGGGCGTTAGCTTGTCCACGTCCAAGTGTTCAAAGACCAGGAGAGCGCCCTCAATGTACAAGTTGTCCTCGGACACCAATAAGATTTTCTGCCGCTTGTTCTCAGGGATTAGTGCCCAAGCTTCATCATCAAGTGGAAAGGCGTCATTCTCGCCGCTGTCCATAGACTCAATACGGGCTCGCAATACCCGAGCTTCGCCGCCGCCCAAGTCGGGATAGATTTTGGTTAGCTTCTCACCGGGCTGAAGTGTGATCTCTTTGACATCGATTTCGGTGTCGCCGTTCTAGAGCACCAGCTTGCGCTGTACTTTCTCCTTGGAGAAATTCTGAATCTCAATGTACACCTCGTAGTTGAGGCGATTTGAGATGTAACGCCGCACGTTGAAGGCGATGATTCCCGCGTTGTCCGATACCTCGCCGATAGCCTTGTAGCGCACGTCGATGCCGCTCAAGTCGACAATAGACAGGCGCTGGTTGTCGAAGCGAGAGGCCGAATCCTTTGGCGTGGGCGGAGTTGCGTCCGGTTGCCAAATCACGTTGCTAAGCGCCTCTTCCGAATACGCGCCATCTCCAACGATGATAATCACCGGGTTTTGTCGCCAGCGAAGTGCGTCCGATGCAGTGCTGAGGGTAGAGCGCAGATCCGCCGGGGTATCGCTGGCACTGATTTTTGCCACCAGCGCTTTGAGCTTTGGAATGTCACGTTGAAAGCGGGACAGCGGAGTCGCGCGTCCGTCCATGCGCATGAGCATGACCGAATCATCCGCGCCCATTCCGTCAAGTAGGCTGAGAACTTCT
>JAESTW010000137.1 GCA_016763395.1 Kofleriaceae bacterium | reverse complement strand
GCATCCGCGAGCCGATCTAGTGGCACGGGCTCCGGCTCCGGTTCTGGTTCCGGCTCCGGTTCTGGTTCTGGTTCTGGTTCCGGCTCCGGTTCTGGTTCCGGTTCTGGCTCCGGTTCTGGCTCTGGCTCCGGTTCGGTTTCTGGAAGTTCGGGTTCAAACACATCGGGAGTTTCTGGCGCCAGTTCGATGTCAACAACGACGCTTTCTTCGATTTGCACAGGCGCCGAAGGCTGGGTGCCAAGCAGGACTACTGGTGCCAGGAGGGTGAAATGCAAAAACAGCGAAGCTCCAATACTGGCTAGAAGGAGTTTGTATGGGCTGCTGAGCTTCACGACAATCTAGGTGGCTACTTGTGCCAAATCTGCGTGGCATCGAGTTCCTAGCTAGGTAGTAGCATGGCGAAGCAGGTCGGGACAGGGCAAGAGCGGAAAGTGGTATGCTTGTGGGAAGTACTAAATGAGAATTCCAGAAAAGATTGTCGAGGACATTGTCAAAGAAGCCTCTCTAAAGATGAGCGATGCGAATTATTCTGCGGTCTTGGTGGGCGGGTTTGTGCAAACGCAAGGACCAGCAGCGCAATACATAAGCGCGAGTGCCGAAGAAATGGGCGGCGCAGAAGAAGTCGTCAACGCGATATTTCACACGGCATTGTTGGCCGAGTGTTTCAAGCGCACGAACAACCAGACAATTGGCGAGATGAGCTTTGAGATCTTGGACAAAGTGTCCGACGGAGATCGCAAAGAGAAGTTGCGACTCCGGCAGCCGGCACTCTTGCAATACATCGAGACGAATATCGAAGACGAATCGATGGCAAAGACGGTGATGCTCTTTTCGCTGGCGATGGACTTGTTGAGCTAGTCCATCGCTATCTCAGATCTTGAATGCCAGCGGCATGGGCGGCGGTTTGCGAGGCTGTGGATATGACGTCCACATCCACAACGATATCTAGATCTCGACCGCTGATTGAGCCGTGACAGACTGCGCACAAGGTTGAATAGGCGCGCTCAGGAACTGCCAGGTTTATATTTTCATTCGCGGCGAACTGGGTCTCTTCTTCCATGCGAAAGATAGGCGTACCGCTTTGATCAAGGAGTTCCAAGAAGAGAGGAATCTTCGTTGGAACACGAATGTACACAGAACCATCGCTCGCTAGAGGAGCCGAGCCAATTTCAACGTGGCTATGATGTAGTCGCCAAGTTCGGCTGCGGGGGCAAAGACCTTTGCTGCGTCCGGATCGATGCTCACGACGGGACTCGCGAGTGCCTTCTTGATCGCCTCAGAACTCAGAATCGGCGTCTGCTCGATGGACTAGTAAGAATTTCTCTTGATAGTTTTTTGCCGTAAGAAAATATATGAATGGGCGCGGTACCCAACTTACGTACATGGGGCGGACACTTCGTCGCTTAGGCGAGCGCAGACTTGACATGTTTCAGTGTCAAGCAGGGCGCGGATACACAACTCTCTATGTCGTTACTCATGACTTGCCCGGTGCAAGTCCGTTCGCTTTTGACGGCGCTGCTCTCTGCGTCCAATCAAGATCAGTCCTGACCAGATGGTGGTCGGACGCCGTGCTCTCAACAATCGCTCCTTGGGTTGGCGCGAAGTGTGGCGAGCAAAAAACGTAGTCGATCCGAAACCCCACTTCGCGCCCACGCACTGGCCATCGCCAGGTTTTCTTCTGGTCTGCATTCTCGACCGTCATATCGATGGCATCGATAAAGCCCCTCTCGCGCAGAAGACTCGGAACCTTTTGAGTGGATGCACTGTTGAAGTCGCCGGCGATGATGGTTGGTAGTGCGGCATCGAAGTACTTCGACAATGGGCGGGCTTCCTTCTCGTGTACTTCTTCCATTTTCGTCAAGGCAGCGAACATCTGAACCACGGAGCTGGCACTGCCAACTCGTATCGGACTCAGGTGCAGATTGACCAGTTGCACCACCCGATCATCCACCTTGATTTTAGTAAGTAAAGTCCCAAACAACCCGTGCTTGGCTGGCAAGAATCGGGGTTTTTCAAAAGGTGTCTTTGAAAGAAAACCAAAACCACCCGCAGCCCAGCGCCGATTCGAGTCGATGAAGCTACGGTGCTTGTACTGGTCGCGAAGCCGCTCGGTCAGAAACGCTGCCGACACCCGATTTGTCTCCTGAAGAAACACAAAGTCCACATCGGCATCTGCGATCGTCTGGGAAATCGAGGCTAGGTCTACGTTGCCAAAGTTGATGTTGAAGGTTGCCACCGAGAGAGCCTGCTTCGCACGTTGTGGAGTCGCACTTTGAGGAGAAGCTCCTGGCAAGGGAGTGCCCGTTTCAAGCTGCTTGCCCTTCTTCGCTAGCGATTCTATGGGCCCTGGGGCCGTATTGGCAATACGCGGTGTCGGATCGCTGCAGGCGCAGATCAGGAAGGCTAGGAGCTTCAAGAGAAGCCAATTGGGTGTGGGCTGTGTCATCGATTGGAGGACACTGGCAAATAGTAGGCGTTGCTGGGTGATTGCATAATGGCAGGAGAAATGAAACGGCCGACTTGTCCCAATAGTCTATCTGCTATCCATTGAAAGACACCAAGAATTCACAGTTGAGCCATGCACGTAGAAAGATAATGAGAAAAATGTAGTAGTGCTGTCGATAAGACGGCCACTGCTTCGTCAAGCCAACAACACCAGGGGAGTTCGCCTCCCCAATCAACACGAAGGACAAGACGAACATGGCATTTGAAACAAATCGCTTCTGCTGGCTCGGCTGCGTATCTACGGATACCAATAGCGCGAAGGCATTCTACTCCGAGGTACTCGGTTGGCGCGTTGAGACGGCTCCGATGGGGGACTCCGAAGCGACCTTCTTCAAGGCTGGCGATGCAAACGTTGCACACCTACAAGCCTCGGAGACCGACGGCGAGCCCAGCCACTGGAATAATTATCTGCGAGTAGACGACGTGGACGCAAGTTCCAAAACTGCCGTGGCCAATGGCGGCAAAGAGCTTGTGCCACCAACCGACATTCCTCCCGGACGCTTTAGCGTTGTGGCGAGCCCCAGCGGCGCGACCTTCAGCCTCTTCCACGAGGCAAGCGCTGACTCAGAACATCACCCAGGTGGTGAGGGCAGCGTTCACTGGGTTGAGTTGCACAGTAAAGACGTAGAGGCCGATCTCGCTTGGCTTACCAAGACCTTTGGCTTCGAAACTTCGGTTATGGATATGCCAGACGGGCCCTACACGATTCTAAAGTCTGGTGGGGAGATACGCGGTGGCGTTATGGCCAGCAAGGAAGAAGCCGCGCCATCTATGTGGCTACCCTGGATTCATGTTGGGGATGTCGATGCGACACTCAAGCGGGCGGAAAAACACAGCGGGAATATTTTAGCACCCGCGTTTGATATTCCGGGAGTTGGCCGACTGGCGATCATTGCAGATCCGGCCAATGCGGTCATTGGAGTCATGACTCCCGCAAACACTTAATTGGCTCTTGGTGGACGGGGCGGTTGTCGACTTTGTGAATCGGTGGTTCGAACTCACAGAGATTTCCACCAAGCGATTTGTCGAGTGGCTGGGCATTTTCAAAGGCAAGTTCTACGATTGGCGCAAACGCTACGTCCGGGCAACTCAGCACAAGGGAAAAATACCTAGAGACTTCTGGATAGGAGACTGGGAGCCAAAAGCGATTGAGGAATACCAACAGAAACACATTTTGGAAGGCTACCGTCGACTTAGCTTTATGATGATTACGTCGCTGACGATAGGCACGCAATGTGCTGGGACTGGCGTCAGCTCAAGAGCCTAGAACGCAACCGTTAGGGTGCATTGCCCTTCTATACTCATTGTTATCGACGTAGCGTCTCCGAGAACATTGCGGATTGAGCAAAGCCCAGTAATTGAGCTGTTGCTAATCGCGGTATCAAAGGTGGCCTTGACTTCACTTGGAGTGTCAAATGCGAACACGCAGGATGGCATTAACGTGCATGCTTGACCTGAAGGAATCATCACCGTGTGTGGGCCCATCACATTGGGCCCGTCCAGCGTCACGGTCAGCACATGGGGGCTGCCTGCAGCATCAACTGGACCCACCACCATGGAATCGGGGCTGCCCTCGCTGGCATCTGGCGCCCTGGCGTCAAAGAGCGCTCTTGCATCAATGGCATTCTTTGCGTCCAGGTCGCGACCGCCATCTACAGATTGCGAGCCACTCTCGAAGAGTAAACTGCAGGCCGTCGACAGAGTGACCAAAGCAAACAACCCCAGAGTTAAGGAAGGCCATGCGTTTTGTGCCTTGGCAGCAATC
>JAESTW010000136.1 GCA_016763395.1 Kofleriaceae bacterium | reverse complement strand
CCCATATGCAGATCCGCTTTCACCGTGCTGTCAAAAACTGGTCGTCCAACCCATTCCGGCTCTCGGCAAAGGAACGGGAACTCGATCGCCAACTGGTTCTCGAGGGCCCGATCGCAACCGAACTCAATACGCGTATCGATCGCGGCAATGTGCAGGATGCCAAGGAACTGGTGCTTGCGGTTGGACAGGCACAAGCCTGCGCCCCTGGGATTCTGGCTAGCGAGCTCCTTGCTAGCGCAACGATTCCAGCGTCACTCCTGAGAAAACTTCCCAGAAAACGAAGTGAGTATGTACGGGTGGTCGCGGCTGCCGGACGGGCGTATCACGCCCTGTTGAAAATCAAAGGGAGTTCCGAGGCAATGGCCGGTCTCAGGCGGGAAATTTGGGCCGCGTGCTTTGGCGAGTCACTGCAACACGCACTGGAACTGGAAAAAGTAATTCGCGACCATGATGTACTAATACTTGGCGAAACAGGAACTCGAAAAGAAGGCATCGCAGAGGTATTTTTAGAGGCCGCACCGGGCCCCGCAAACGGATCGCCCGCACCTCGCTCTGCCCTTAATGCTGCGGCGATTCCTGAGACTCTGGTAGAGAGTGAACTCTTCGGACACGAGAAGGGGGCATTCACCGGAGCCAGCGAGGCAAGAAAAGGACGGCTTCGGACAGCGGCTGGCGGTAGCTTCTTCCTCGATGAAGTCGGCGACTTGCCCTCCACGACTCAGGTCAAGCTATTGCGTGTCATTGAAACCAATGAAATCTACCCTGTTGGTTCGGACACGCCTCACCTCGCGGATTTGCGTTACATAGCCGCCACACATAAAGATCTGAGCGCCATGGTCGAAAAAGGGCTATTCAGACGTGATTTACTTGAGCGCCTTGCCGGAATTACTCTGAAAATACCTCCCCTGCGAGACCGTCCAGACGACATCTGGGATATCGGACAGACATTCATTGCGAGCTATCTCCGAGGCACGGCGAACCCCAGCACACAGACGTCGATTGAGCGTTGGCTGCGCTCGTCCGAAGCACGCAACCACCGCTGGCCCGGTAACGTTCGCGAGCTACAAAACACACTGCGTTCCCTGATGCTGGGATTGCCTGCCGGCTTACAAAGCAATACCAGCTCTACTGCGCAAACAGCCGAATTCGCAAGCTTGCCGAAACGAGTTGCCGAAAGCCAAGCATCACTCCGGCAAGTTGAGGATTGGTACATAGAAAAGACCCTATCGGCCCACGGAAATAATCTCACCCAAGCCGCTCGAATCCTGGGAGTAGACCGGTCTACGCTCCGGCGTCGAATTCGAAAGTAGCCTTGTAGCTCAAAGGCAACAAGGTTCCCGAGAACAGCAAAAATGAGCGACATTGCCACGTATACGGCAACGCGGGGTAGGCTATAGTCGCGGCCATGTCACGCAAGATTCCAGCATCGGGAATAAACCTCTTTCAGCTCATCTACATTCTTCGAAATGAATACGAAGAGAAGACCGGCAAGAAAGCGCTCAACCTCTCTCTCGGCAACCCGGATGGCATTCCGCCCGAGTCCATTCGAAAGCTGCAGGCCAAGTACGCAGCCGACCCTGGATACTCCTATCACACCTATGCTGAGGACAACAACCTGCATTGCTTTGCCGAAGGAATGGTCGAATTGCACGGCGGAATAACTCTTAGTGACCACGATCATCTGGCGATCGTTCCCATTGCGGGAATCAAGACTGCGGGTGCCATCATGCCCCTAGCATGCGGCATGCACCTGCCCAACCGAGACCAGCGCGACTCCTTCTCCATTGTCTCCAACTTGCCGGCCTACGATGTCATTGGCACTTGGAACGATTCGTACCTTGGCGCCGCCGAGAGAATCGTCTGGCCACTCGCCAGTGAGGACGATATGCGCCTCAACATGAGTCGTCTGAAGTCCGCACTCTCGGACAAGAAGCTCGAGCGAGTTGATTTGATCTATGTCATCCGTCCGGGAAATCCTGCGGCAGTTGGAGCAAGCGAGTCCGAATGGCGTGAACTCTGCCAGTTTTGCCAAGACAACGACATTCGCCTAGTCAACGACGGCGCCTACGCCGGACTGTGCGAGCCGGGCTCCCATGTTTCGCTCGCACAGGTTGCGTGCCAATTCACCGGGCTCGATTGGATTGAAATGTACTCGGTTAGCAAATCATACAGCGATCCGGGAGCCCGACTGGGCGCGATTGTCGGCTCCAAAGACTTCGTCGCAGATTTCATCTTGATCAAAGGCAACACCGACTCGGGCCCAGCTCCCTCAATAATGGCCGCCTACGGAGAGTTTTTTGAAGATAGGGAAAATGCCAAGAGCGAACTTGATGCCCAGCGCGCCATCTATCGAAAACGCCTCGACTATATTATTGGAAAAATAAAAGAAACTGGACTGCGACCGGCCTGTGAAACCAGCGCAGGATTTTTCACCCTCTGGCGTGTGCCCAAGAAGGCCTTTGGTGTGATTCTAGCCGAAGACCCGCGCACTAAGGACTACCCATCCCATGAAGCGTTTAACCGGCTTGTCATCGAAGAAACCGGTGTTGTCGGCGTGCACTTTCGCGGCCCCGGGGCCGACGGAAAGGGCGAAGCTCTCATCCGCTACGCGGTCTGCGACGATGTCTTGGCACCTGCATTCCAGAAGCAATTCGAAGCGGGATTTTCCCGGATGAACCCCGAGTACTAAGGGACACCGTAGAGTGAAGCATCTCTTTTACGGCGAGAGTGCAGCTCTCTCCTTCTCGCGTTTCAATCGCAGCCCCGATACTGTCATTTTTCACGAAGCGATGGCAGCGGGGCCTGCCGTACTCCCGTCCGAGACCCTGCACCACGTCCGGGCGCAATACTTGTCCAGCGCCTTTGATGCAAGCTACGAGAGCTGTGTAGATAAGTGGCGAGTTTTTGACAGTGCAATCACCTCAATTCAGCCCGAAGACGAACTCGCCTGTTGGTTTGGCAACGATTTCTTCTGCCAGATTGCCTTTATATACGTCTTAGTTAAACTCGGACAGACTTCGAATCGAAATCTGTCCTTCGTATCTCCCGGTTCCATCGACGATGGTTTCTACTGTTTCGGCGACCTTCCTCCCGCCGAGATGAACGACCGACTGCAAAAGCGAATTCCAATCGCTGCACTCGATCTGCAGCACGCTGCGATCGCATGGCATTTGTACGCAGAGCCGGATCCCCGCTGCCTCAACGCAGTCTTTGATGGCTCCATCGATCTCGGACCACGCTTTGCCCGTGTACTCGAACTACACGCCACCGCTTTCCCTCGACAATCGACAATCTTGGAATCACCGAGAGAAGCATCTTGCACGGTCTGCTAGGTGGCCCGCTCCCCTTCTCCAAACTCTTCCAGGATGTATCCAAGAAAACCAGAGACTATACTTGGGGGGATTCGCAAATTCGGAACCTCTGTTGGCGCCTTGCGACGAGCACTCCTGCGCTAATCAACGTCACAGAGCTGGGAGATGAACAGGCAACACGCTCGGCTCTCACCCGGGCTCAACTAGAACTCACCAGTGCAGGACGCGCACTCTTGGACGGCGAGTTGTCCGAGTACTCCACTGAGAAGTATTGGCTGGGCGGATGCGAGATGACCGAGAACAGCCCGTGGCGCTGGGATCCTAGCGCTAGGCGTATCGACACTCGGTAAACACGGGCCGGCGATCTGCTCTATTGCTGCGTTAGCTTCCTCCTGAGGGCATTTCCCTCGGGTGTGTCCTTCTTGTCGGCCAACATTTTCACATAGTGAGACACTGCCCATACATCGTCAGCGCCCAAGTGTCCGAAGCCGGGCATAGGCCCCATCAGGCCGAAGGCAACACTTCGATACAAATCGCTCACCCGATGATTCAAGTGGCCATCGACTTTGTGCGAACGCACCGCACGCATATCGTGGCGCAAGAAGTCTGGGGGCAAGAGCACATTTCGGTAATTCTCTGAGTATTTGGGCACCGAGTCGAATGGATCAACAGCTCGAATCGTTGCCTCCCATTCAGTGAACTTCTCAGCTTTCACGTATGCGGGATGGCACGATGAGCACTGAAAGGTTGCATGATAGAGTTTTTCTCCGAGTACCTGAGCAGCGGCTATCTTCTCTTCAGTATCATAGGGGTCAGGTGGAATCTGCGGCGGTTTGACTTTTAGGCGCTTACTCCGAAATCCTTTGCCTTCCTTGGAGAAGGTCTTGATGTACTGAATGACTGCATTGAGTTCGGTATCGCGCAAAATCCATGGGCGCATGTACGTGCCCTTGAGCCCCTGAGTAATGATTCGGCGCAACTCTTTGTCGCTGGGCAAGCCCCTATCCTGGACCCCGGCAAACTTAAATTTCGCGATACGAAAATCTCTCGGCGGTGGCCATTGTCCGAATGCGGTGACGCCTTTTCCGTCGCCATCGTTACCGTGGCAGGTTGTGCAGTAGCGGCGATACACCCACTTGCCCTGCTCCAACACCTCGGGCGCGACCTCCACCCCACCCAGCACTTGTGGTTCGGTAAAACTTGGCTCTCTTCGGCAAGACTGCAGCAGCAACGCTAGCCCTAGTCCCAAAACTGCGGCGATACGAAATACTCTCATGGACCAACCTCATTCTGCGCCAGCCAGTCTTTCCCCAGTGCCTTTAGTACCTCTGGGTTGCCCAATTCGTGCGGACCGTGAAACACTTCAACGTCCCGCGTAAAGTTGTCATGCGGCGGAGGTGAGGAGGTTGTCCATTCCAGTGATGGCGCCTGCCAAGGATTGTCCTCAGCCTGCCGGCCGAAGAACAAACTCCATATAAAATTCACAAGAAATACCAATTGGAATGCGCCCATCGCAAAAGCCGCGTAACTCGTATACAGATTCACCGCCCGCAGATGTACGATAAATTCGTATTGAAAGGGATCGAAAAGCCTGCGCCCCTGCCCCTCGTAGCCCGCGAGTAACATGCCACCGAAGGCCAGGATCGCAAAGCTCAAGGTGCCAGCAAAGTGAATGACGCCGAGTTTGTCGTTCATCATTCGCCCAAATATTTTAGGGAACCAATAATAAATCGCCGCAAAGCTACCCATCAGAGTTGCCGCTGCCATAATCAAATGAAAGTGTCCGACAATCCATAGTGAATCGTGCAAGTAGATGTCCGCGGTGATGGGGCCGAGATACAATCCTGTAAGTCCGCCTGCCGCAAAGACGACCAATGTCCCGAGCGCAAAGAGCATGGGCAACTCGTAGCGAATTGAACCCCGCCAGAGCGTACACAGCCAGTTGATGAAGAGAATGGTACTGGGAACCGAGATAGCCAGCGTTAGCGCTTCAAAGGCGGTGCCAACCATCGGCCCCATACCGGTTTGGTAGAGATGATGTCCGTACACCATTCCGCTCAGACAGGTGATTGCGATCATCGAATACACACTGCCGCGATACCAATAAGCGGGTTTGCGAGCAAAGTACGAAAAGATATCTCCCAGAATCCCCCAAACAGGTAGGATTAGAATGTACACCTCGGGATGTCCGAAGAGCCAGAAGAGGTGCTGGTAGAGCACCGGATCACCAATCGCAGGTGCGAAAAAGTGAGTGCCATAGACCCTGTCGGTAAATAGTAAAAGCGCTGCGATTGCCAGCACCGGAATAAACAGAGCGTTGAGAACCGCGGTTAAGAAAAAGCCCCAAACTGCCAAGGGCATCTTCATCATGCCCATGCCCGCAGCACGCATGGTCAAAATGGTCGTAATGTAGTTTACCGCGCCCAAGATACTCGATACGCCAACCACGAAGATGGCGATCATCATGATGGTCTGCCCCTGTCCGGGCGCGCCCTCCCCACTGGCCAAAGGTGCGTACATCGTCCAACCCGCAGAAGGCGCTTCGGGCATCAAGATGGACACAAGAGCCAATAACTGAGCGAGCGCCGTCAGCCAGAACGAGAGCATGTTGAGCTTGGGAAAGGCCATGTCCCGAGCGCCAATGAGTAGGGGGATTGCAAAGTTGCCAAAAGCTCCGATGAGCAGTGGTGTGATGGCGAAAAACACCATGATAAGGCCGTGACTGGTAAACAGCCCGGTGTAACTGGCAGGTGTTACAGAGCCATCACTTTCGCTAAAGAGCAGCTCGCCGACCCAAGGTACCGGATCCCCTGGATAGGCCCACTGCCAGCGCATGACCATGGCCAAGAGTCCGCCAATCAGAAGAAATAGTAGTCCCGACCAGAGAAACTGCTTGGCCACCATCTTGTGATCGGTGGAAAAGATGTACTTACGTAAAAATGACATCAGGGCGTTCCTCCCCCGGACTGCCAGCGCCAGGCCCAGCCTCGGCTTGGCGCCAGATCCGGCCAAAGCTCACCAATGT
>JAESTW010000135.1 GCA_016763395.1 Kofleriaceae bacterium | reverse complement strand
GGAGCCCTGAGTAAAACACCTATCTCGAACCAAAGGGTCACTGATCGACTGCATGATGGCTGTGGCTGGGTATTGCCGGGTTTGGTATGAATCTACATCTACGAAAAACACCTGGCCAAAGTCAGAGCGAACCAAAACGTTCATTTCGTTGCCGTCCACCAGCAACACGCCAGCGCGGTGTACGTCTTCAATGCCCTGACGTATCTGCAGTACCAGCGCATGGCTTGTCTCTTGGCCAAGCGAGTGCCGTTCCCGAAATGCTTTGGGGAAGAGCTGGCAAAGTGTGTAGCAATCGACAATATGACGCATAGAATATCCCACTACCGTCCCACACTCGTCACGAATTTGCGCTCGTGGGCCAATCACCACGGACGAGACAATCCCTTGCAACTCTACTATCTTATCTGATCCTATTGTCGACTGAGGCTCATGATAGATCTTGAACGCAACGCCGTCTCTGGCATAGATAGATGCCTCCCCACCTTGCGCAACAAAATCCGCCTTGTTCAGGCTTAGTAGTTCCCCTTCATGCCATATTTTCACGTTGTCCTCCTGGAATATGTAGTGCAGCGATAGCTAGATCGTCATCGTGTCCCCACGAACGGCGACTGCAGGTTTTACCCAAAAACCGGCGTGCCCGGCGTCTAACAAACTCTCCTCGGACAGATTTCAGAGCACACAACTCGTCCACGACACTGCGAACATCAACTTTCTCCCCCGCTCCGTCTTGGAATGAGTTCACGCCATCGCTCATTAGAAATACCGTTTCGACCTCGCGGGTACTCAAGCGCAAGTGAAATACGTAATCGTCCCGAAGGGAGACAAACTGCTCGGACACAACTTCACCATCAACCGAAGCTGTGATCCGCCGGCGAATCCCCCATTCATCCCAATAGCGCTGTAGCCGTTCAGAATCGAGTGTATAACTCAAATAGGCTGGAGCAGGACCATCATCGATTTCCCACAAACGCAATTCTCCAGACCGCATCCGGGCCGCAATGTAGCCATCTCCCGCGGCAAAACAGTGAATCCCGGACCGCTCATCAAGTGTCGCAACCAGAAGCGTTGCATCCAGACTAGTACTACAATTCCCTAGCATAGCCGCTGCTTTGGCAGCCCGCCGAATCACCCATCCGGGATCGAAACTCGTTCCGTATCGGCGATGCCTCAACATTGCGGAGTTTACAATATGCCGTACTCCAACATCCGTGTCTCTTGATGATGAACACCCGTCGCCAACAACGATAAACCCGCTACTACTGCGTGCATAGTCCTGGCATTCTCGATGTCCCTTTCCTATTGTAAAGAAACAATCACTTTCCACGAAACCCTCCCTTAACCCAAGTTAAAAAGACAAACTCTTAGACGCCCCTCCGGTCCCCAACGCTTGCGACTGGCTGGAAATGGACTGAGACACAAACCCACCGAGCTTTGCCAATTCGGCAGCGCTCGCCTTGTTGATCGCAATGTACTGATCAAAGCCCGCGTCCTTCTTGAACACTCGTAAATACTCATTGAGGTCACCCGAACCAGTATTCACTCCAATTAGCACCGAGAGAATAGATTCCAGTGCCTCGCTGCGAAGACACTCGGCCATTGTGTCCGAGACTAGCTTTCTTGTGGCCGAACTGGAGTTATCCATACCATCGGTAATGACAAAAACGGCGGCATTTACGTCGTAGTCTTGTTTCGTCAGAAGCTCACCGTAGTGTGAGGCCGATGCAATTGCGTTGCAAGTGGCATCGTAAAGCGCCGTCGCTCCTCCTAACTCCAAACAGCCTTTGTAGTCATTTTCGTGACAGTCACTCAGAGGTTTGAAGCCATGTACCTCCGACACACGGCTGTCGAAGATGACCAGCCTGAGCATCATATTGTCCGCCCTAGGGCTCTTCCGACACGACCGGACAACTTCGCGAATCGCCGATTCGATCTGTGTTCGGTAGGCTCCAACAGAGCCGCTGGCATCTACCACAAGGAGCGCAAGTGTATACTCGCTCGCTCCCAACTCATCGATTCGCTTGGCTGAAAAGCCATACTGTCCACCGAGGCTGTAGCTGTCCATGTTGTTGCTATCTAATATTGGCATACTCTCTCTTCCTTTCTCTTTCTAGATGGCTTCTCGCAAGAAGTCGGCTGTCGTGGCTACCTTCATTCCCTTGGCCTTGAGTGTCGAAAAGTCGCTCTTTAGCCGGTCGGAAAACACCGTCGTGCCCGGCGGATCTGGAACTGGACTCGTCGCGTCCGATAGCCATACGAGTTTTTCTACATACCGAGAATCACTAAACTGGTTGGCGATATCCATCACCGTATTTAGTACACAGTGCGTTTCAGCCTCGCCCGCCAAAATCACGATATCCGCGTCCTCTAAAGTCTGAATCAGTCCAGTATTGATTTGCGTACTCGGGTCCGCCGCGTCAGGTACTTCTGCTCGAATCGCCGAGAAGTGTTCTGTCCACGGGTTTGATCCCTTGGTCACAAAGTCCACCTGGGCAAATCGCTCCTCCCAATTGTGTACGGCAGCGGACAGCTCTGCAAACACGTTGTGCCCCTCATCCCCAATGAGACAATGCTCCGGCCAAATGGTGTGTGGATAGCGTCCGCCGGTCTCAAGTGCCTTTAGGTACTGCAATGACCGTTTGTGAAACGAAGGTTTTGTGGTCGACCAACGCCCAGATTCGAGTTCGGACGCGAGGATCATGGTGAACGGATCTGGATGCTTGCCGCTTCGATCTTTCCACCAAACGGGATGGGAGATATCGACCTTTCTGTGGCTATCCAGGGTGATATGAATGTCGTCGATTTTATCTCTCATACGAGTGACAAACCCGGCCAAGCGTTTCATGTCTTCTTCTGCGCCAGGAACAAAGAGGCTCCCATTGGGGCTGCAAAAGTCATTTTGCGGGTCAATGATTAGTAATTGTATGTTCATGCTCAATCCCTTTCTGATTTGTGTTGTTTTGTGTATGGGTGAAATACCTAGACCTAAGTACGTCGATTTTCTTTTGCGTCAACGAGCTTGCAATCGGAGCAGGTCCTAGCGGCATGGTTGCTAGCGGTCCAACGCTCCAGTTCTTTAGCAATGTATAGTCGTTATCAACCTCTTCGCCGACCTGGGCAATGATGGACACAGGCCCGTCGCCCCGAATTTTTCTCATCACCTGCACTTTGCCAGGCAATGACTGTTTTCCTTCTTTGGAGAACTTCATCACGGGTTCCTCCCCACTTTGGCTCAGTTTGTAGACAGCGCTAACCCGATTTCGACTCAGCGAATGCGTCAATAGCGAGCACCCCAAGAATCCTCCAACACCGTAGGAACGGCGCTCCTCGGGAATTCCAAGTTCATTGCACAACGCTTCGAGTTCTTCGATCCTCGTTGCATTCATTCCGTCCATGAAGATAAAATGTGGCTGTACCCCAGCCTCGACAAACATCCTGAGTTGCATCTCTGTGTCACCGGAGTCAAAGCGTACCGAGGCACCTATGTCCGGCGACTCTCTCCAAACATCAATTGCTGCCGGGATACCCAACTCTATCGCGTCGTAGGTGTCGAAAAGGTAGCTCGGCACGCCCGTCCGGCCATCACGGATAGCACGAAACCCGCTTCGATCCTCTCCAAAGCGCATTTGATGCTCATGTCCGGTGCTTCCGACCGCACTCATTCCCAACTCGTGAGCCAGAGCGACGTTAGATGTCTTGAAAATCCCGGCTCGCTTCACACTGGCAAGGGCAAGGCGATGCATACTCATACAAGTCGCGCCGCGCATCCCGACCTCAAACACCCGAGAGCTTTCATCGTTCGAGTTGCTGCTCAATGCCGCTTGCAAATCCAGCGCATTGCACAATACCGCGTCCGAGAATTCCTGCTCGCCTATCCGTACTCTCACATTCGGTCTGGGCGGAAGAGAGTCTAGAACAAGCCGGACGATCGTTGCCTCGTCTTCGCAGGAAACAACAAACTCATCCTTCCCGGCTAGCGCTTCTGTCGCGACTTGAATTGGAAAATTCATCCAGATACACATCGCCTCCAACCACGAAACCAAGAACGAGGGGCCTGTAATGGACACGATGGGCTCACGGGCGCACACCCAACTGCCTGCGGGAGCTGCATTGACACTGACCTCAGACTGCAGCGCTTGCCTCATCGCCACGCTCATGCTCAATCCGAAAGAGCTGAGGATGAGGTCGTCTTGCTTCGTGGACGCTACCGGTAGCAGACAGCGAACCAACTCGTTGATATCAAAGGGGATATAGTACCACCCGGGCCGTCTAAAACTCAGGTAGAAACTCTCTTGCCGAAGCGGAGAGCTCACCTGTGCCATCGAAAACTTGTAGGCATCGCTCATCAAGACGGACGCTCGCTTTTGTCCGAGCATCGCGTGAGCCAGTAGCTCGCTATCTACAAACTGTCTTTTCCTTTCCATGCTTAGTGTATATCATACACCAACAACCATGGTCAAATGAAATCCCAGTACCGCCAGCCTAGATCCAAGTACTAGGAAAACCGCCGCACTTCGGCCACTATACAGGCGACGGACCGTCGGTCATCGTCGAGTTGGCGTCTAGACGACGCCTGAGAAGTTCCGCGTTGTACGCTGCGAAAACCTGTTGCTGGGTCAGCATTCCCAAAGGCTCGTTCTCGTTGT
>JAESTW010000134.1 GCA_016763395.1 Kofleriaceae bacterium | reverse complement strand
TCGTGTCCTGCCTGCTCAATCCACTGGGTCAATTCCAGTACGAAATTACCCGCTGGATCTCCGGCAAAACGCGGATAGGAGGTCGTTACTACACCAATACGCATACTGGCGACACGCTCATTATTGTCCGCTTGCCTGTTCTTTAGGCACGGATTCCTGCTCAATGCCAGGCGAGAAGGCAGCAGCAGTAGCAGTAGTCCCCGCGGCAGGTCGAGACTTCCTCTCGTTCCGAACTCGGGTTAGCCACGATTTCAGCAATACGAAGCCCACTGGATAGACCGCAGTGTGCCACTTCACGCCACTTTTCCAAGAGGGTCCATAAATCGGCCGGACAGGAACATCGACAACTCGAGCGTCAACGCCGTGCAGGTGCGCCAACATGTCGTTGGGATACCCGTAGCGCGGAAACACTTGGTCCAAATCGAGTTTCGCCAGCGTCTCTGTCCGAACCGCAGTATAGCCGCATTGCGAATCGAAGACGTGTCCATAGCCACTCGTCACCTTCGTCGCCAAAGAGAGCAAGGTATTGCCTAGCACTCGTATCGGGGGCATCTGTAAGAAAAGTTCCCGATGAGCAAATCGATTGCCTTTCACGTAGTCCGCATGCCCAAGCGCAATCGGATCTAAGAGCGCAGGTAGATCTTGGGGGTCCATTTGTCCGTCTCCGGCCATCACAACCACGACATCTGCTCCAGTTACAAGCGCGTCACGATAGCCACTGACGATGGCCGCTCCAACACCACGGTTACTCGCATGGCGCACCACTACCACTTCTGAATCTGCGTCCCGAGCGCAGGCAGAGGTATTGTCCCGAGACGCGTCATCCACCACGATTACTCGATCCACAAAGGAGGGCACGCTAGAAACGGCATCCGCAATCGCGGCTTCTTCGTTAAATGCTGGGATCACCACCGCGATACGCAACTGCCTATACATCGTGGGCGTTGTACTCGCTTGATGCTCGACACTCAAGAGTTCGCGACACACTGGCACCGAGTTGGCTCGTGACGGGTACTATCAACTGTTGCACAATCGCCACAGGGTGAACGGATTGTTCCAGGCTTTGCCTGACCTCCCCGTAATACTAGGCACTTGGCACTGGCCCGCGAATTGCTTATACAATCTATCGAAATGCGATATCCCAAACTCCTGGTTGCATCCCTTTTTCTCGTTTTAGGCTTTGCTGGTGCAGGTTGCTACGCCAATGGCTTCGGCCAATCGAGCGCGCATGTCGCGTACGGACCTCCCACTCCAACCAGTGTCTACTACCAATCTCGCACCGATAGCGTCTATGTCGAAGGACGCTGGAACTGGGTGAATAACGCCTGGCAATGGCAGCCGGGATTCTGGCAGCCCAATCGTGTCGGACACGTCTACGTACAAGGCTACTGGAATCAACAGCCCAGTGGTTGGGCTTATGTTGATGGCCGATGGGATACCCAACGAGTCGGGTACACCTACTCTCGAGGCTACTGGAATGCACGTGGCAGCAGTCGACTTTGGGTGCGAGGAAGTTGGTTGCAGAACCGTCCCGGACAACACTATCGACAAGGACATTGGGTCAACAGCAATGGACGAAAAACCTACCGTCGCGGTTCCTGGGCAGCCCGCTCGACCACTCGTCGCTCACGCACAATCGATCACCGAACTCGTCGTTCAACTCCATCCAGGCGACGCGGACGCCCCATCCATCGCAAGCGTTGGTAGGAGCTACGGGTATCAATCGTCTGCGTCGGGCTTGGGAATCTCTACGCTCATCGACTGAGTCGGCCCACGAAATACTGCCGACTCGACATTCATGTTCAGCGATATGGTCATTTCGTTCATCTGTGCGGCCGAGATTGTCTCGCTATCCTCAAATCCACCCACCGTTTCGACCGCTACTACTACAGCTGCAGCGAGTCGCTGATTGGCGTCAAAGAGCCCACCACCAAGAGTCCTAAGACATTCACTTAACTCGTGAGCCCATTCCCCAGCCGAAGCATAGCGATCTTCTGGAGCAGTGCTAAGAGCCCGATTGAGAACATCCGCTACTCTGGTGGGGACATCTGGGCGCTTCTCCTGAATCGAAGGCACCTGGCCTGAGCGAATCGAACTAAAGATTGCAGAGTCTGAAATCCCTTCGAACAGACGCTGGGCGGACAAGACCTCCCACAAGACACAGGCCATCGAAAACTGGTCGGACAAAACGCTAGCAGAGTCGCCACGAGTAATTTCTGGCGCGAAGTACGAGACCTTGCCTTTTAGCATTCCTGGCGTTGTTACCTGCGCTATCGCCCGATCTTTGGCTCTAGCTAGACCAAAATCGCTGAGTTTTGCGGTGCCGTTGGTCGACAAAAGGATGTTTTGCGGCGAAATGTCTCGATGAATGACTGGACTGGCGACTCCGCCCACAACACGGCTATGAGCGGCATCGAGTCCGCGCAGTGCCCCAATTACCGCTGCGACCGCAAGTGGCCAAGGGATGGGTTGGTCTAAATAAGAAAAAGCCCTAGTAAACGCGCTTAGGTCGACACCATCAACCCACTCCAAAACTAGGTAGTGGGTTCGGCTTTCGACGACGAAATCAACGACTTGGACTATGTTTGGATGGGCCAGTACGGTACCCACCCGGGCTTCCTCGATAAACATCTCAATATAACGCGGAACCTCCCGGTATTCCATCTTGATCTCTTTTACCGCAACCAAGCGAGAGAATCCTGCGGCGCCCCGCATCTTGCCACGCCACACAATGGCCATTCCGCCTTCTGCCACACGCTCCAGCAGCTCGTAACGCCCACCAATTACCGTATTCTTCGCCATAGCTATTGTCTCTCTGTCCGAGGAGCCTTTGTTCGAATCCTGCGCCCGCAGCCTAGTTTGTTGAGGGCTTGCGTTCACACATATAGGGCAGCAAACCGGCGCAACTGCGATCATCCCATTCTCGGGCGCCGTTGTCCCCTTCAATCAACATGCAATCTTCGCCTGTGCCGTTGGGACCATTGTCGTTTGGCTCCCCCGAGCGCCAGTGTGTATAGGTAAACGGGGTCGCATCAACCCACAGAAAGGCACCTTCTGTAACCTGATCATTGGCTCCCGTCCAAATGTCCGGGGTATTGCCCGGAACCATTCCCGCCAGTCCGCCAACAACAGTCTGTTCTGCCAAATCTGTAATGCTGACCAAGTTCGCGGACAGCCCGAGGCAAGACGACTGGGCGGATGTCCAATTTTGCGGGGTAGAGAAAAAGAGCATGTAACAAGTGCCGTCTGGACCTTCCACTCGACGGTCTCCTTCAATGCAGGGAGCAGGTGGAGCGGCATCCGGCGCAACAATGGGGGTTCCACTGTCCGGCGTCTCGTTTAAGCTTCTAGCGTCCGGTGTTTGCCGTGCGGCGTTGCCATCGACAACAGTACTGCAAGAGTAGAGTCCAAAAGAAACAAATACAAGAGGGACAAGGAAGCTGAATCGACGAACAGTGGATTGAAGAACACTGACTCCTACAAGTCCGAGAACTACCAATAGCGAGCGAAAACCAGTACTCCCGATCTGTCGATTGCTCAGCACCCCTACATAATGGCAGGCCCAGCAGGCCAATCGCCAGGAAAATCCTCACACTTGTGGCGAATGTGTGCAGGTGTACTTTGCTAGTATGGGGAAATGCGGCTCATCCCTTCTTCCGTGGCATTCCTCGCAGCGATCTCGTCCGTACTGGGTAGTTGTGACTCCAATTCTTCCCCCACTGTTGATGCCTCGCCCCCAATTGCAGATGCCTCCTTGGGAACCGACGCTCCCAATATAGCCATCGACGCCGCTGCGACTTCGACTTGTGGAAGCGGAAAAAACGAAACGCAGTGTGTCATTTCGGCCGAAATTTGCGTGGTGGAAGATTTGGGCGGGACGATTTTATCCTCGTGCGAACCGTTGCCGGCCGGATGCCAGTCTAGAGATTGTAGCGACTGCTCGTCCTTATGCGACTCACCGGCGGACACCTGCGACGACGACGCAGCAAGCAACACGATCTCCTGTGTCTGCCTCAGCTGCTAAGCGCCCTAAGGGGCTCAGTTCCTATGCCCCTAGTATTGACGTCTCAGAGTTTTTCTAAGTCCTGAGTTGCCTCTTCCAACGCTTCGACTGCGTGCTCCCATCGCGAATTCAGCTCATCGAGTTTTGCCGCGCCTTTTTGAAAGCTCGCCAGTAATTCGTCGCGTTTTTTCGCATCCCCGTACACATCGGGATCCGCGAGTTGACTACTGATCGTCGCTTGCGAGTCTTCCAGTTCCGCGATTCGCTTTTCCGTCGACGCAACTTTCTTCTCTAGCGGTCCGATAACCTTTGACCGGCGCTTGCGAATCTCTGCCTCACGGCGCTTGCGTACTTGCGCAGTCTCACGCTTGTCGCGATTGAGAGAATTTACGACCGGCGCATTGGAAACAGCGATCGGTACCGCTGCTTCTGCATCATCTGTTGAATCCAGTCTCAGCTGACACGAGTGCATGTACTCATCCAGACTGCCGCCGTAACTTTCAACGGTGCCGTCCTCAATGTTCCAAATTGTTGTGGCCAAGCTACGAATCAGGCTTCGGTTGTGTGACACGAATATCAAAGTCCCGCCATATTCGCTCAGCGCTTGCGCAAGCGATTCACTGGACTCCAAATCAAGGTGGTTGGTAGGCTCATCCATGAGTAATAGATGTCCAGGCCGAATTAGCAGGCGAGCCAACACAACCCTAGCACGCTCACCACCGGACAAAACACTCACTTGCTTATCGACATCGTCGCCACTAAACAAGAAGGCTCCAAGCACGCTGCGTACCCGATTGGGCGAAGCGCCTTTGCCCGCGCGATACACTTCATCAAACACGGTAGATTCCCGGTGTAGGGTGTCTGCGTGATGCTGGGCGTAGTAGCCGACTTCAACTTTGCTACCGATTTTGGTGTTGCCCGAGCTTGCCTCCAATTCACCAGCAATGATTTTTAGCAAGGTGGTTTTACCGGCTCCGTTTGCCCCGATAATACAAATCTTCTCGCCTCGGTTGACGA
>JAESTW010000133.1 GCA_016763395.1 Kofleriaceae bacterium | reverse complement strand
GTACTCCCACCGGGTCGACTTGCGACACTTCGGCGCTCGCGATGAAGCCAAGCTAGTAGGTGGAATCGGTTCCTGCGGACAAGAACTTTGCTGTACGACTTGGCTGCCCGCCTTTGTTCCGGTCTCCATCAAAAACGCCAAAGACCAGGGACTTGTGCTCAACCCCAGTAAGGTTAGTAGCCAATGCGGGCGTCTCAAATGCTGCTTGGTGTACGAGCAAGATCACTACGCGGAACTTCGAAAAGGCCTACCCAAGCTCGGCAAACGCGTGATCACGCAGGACGGTTTTGAAGGCCGGGTCGTCGAAGTTGATGTCCTTCACCAGCGAATTCGTGTTGGAATCGGCCGTGGAGAATCCAAGGTCTACGGCAAAGACGAAGTAAAGCCCATGTTCGCGTCGCAAGCCCCGGGCAAGAAAAAAGACAAACCGAACCCCACTCCTGAACAATCGGACACGAATTCCACTGCTCCCGATACCGAGAACAGCAGCAACGAGAGTAGCAGCAACGAGGAAACGTCCTAATGGCGCAGGGAAGGCTCCACTATGTCAGCTAAGTCAACGCGATATCGCTTCCGGCCCCGTTTTCTCGGGGTCGCATTTCTCAGTCTATCCATCGGCACAGTTCTGGTTGTCAGTTCCGTTACGATCACTCCCGATCGAATGAGTGCGATCTTTAGCTTTTTCGCAGGACTCGCCGGCCTCTTCTTGGCCTTTGCCTACCTCAAGTCCCCCGTTTGGCGACTTGCGGTAGATATACAAGATGACGACTTGGTCGTGTGGAACGGGCTGGAAGAGCGAATGCGTCTGCCCTGGAGTAAGGTAATCAAGGTTGTAATGGGCCCCGACGGCGAGACCTGCTTTGTCGACGGCGGCACAAAAGAACTCAGCTTGCTTGTGCCCGGCCCGGGCGCTGTAGCCAGCTACGAAATTCGCCATAAAAAACAGCTTATAGCCGCCATTTTGGCCCATGTGGACAAAGACCTCATCGAGAGCTCGGAGGAGCAATGTTTGCCCGTCCCACCACAATGAACTTCAGCGCGGCTCTCCGGGACATACGTTCGGACAAGCCCAAGATTCGAGTAGCCGCGGCAGATATCCTTGGCGACGCGAAAGACGAGGAAGAGCGTACGGCGGCTTTTTCCGCTCTGGCAGAAGCCACGGGCGACCCCCGTCCCGAAGTTAGGACTACCGCTTGTTTAGCGTTGGCATCCCTCGGCCGTCACGACGCTTGGGAGATTTTGGCGCTTTGCCTGTCCGACGATATTCCAGAGACCAGGCAGGCCGCCGCTATCGCGCTTGGAACTCTCGGCGCCAAAGATTCGTTTCCGGCACTGGCCGAGGCGCTTCGAGACGGACCGGACGACTTGCGTTTCCAAGCCGCAAGCTCGATGGTTGAGGTAGATGCAGCCAGCTCCTACGCCCCCCTTCTCGACGCCCTAGCCCGCACCAGTGACGCGGAAGTTTTGGGCGCAATCGCCCTCGCACTCGGTGCCATTGGCAATGCGGACTGCGCGGACAAAATCGCCGAGTTCCTCGATCACAGCGCCTCGCAAACCCGCTTGGATGCAGCCTACGCCCTGTCTCAGTTTGGCGACGCAAGAGCCAGTGATACTCTCGCTGCCGCCCTTGCCGGCAAAGAAGGAGGCTGGGATGCAGTTTGCGCACTCGAAGAACTCGGCGCAAGCTCGGTAGAGAAGCTACGAGTTTTTCTTGGGACAAAGTCAGGGGAGGTACAAGTCCGCTTGCGAGCAGCTGGAGCAATATTGACGCTTAGCCCGCAGTCATCAAAACTCGCCCAAAGTACCCTTCTCTCCGGCCTGCACGAGCGAAAATTCGAAATGCGCGCACTCGCGCTTCAGCTCCTCTCTGCCCAAGCCGGCGAATGGGCAATCACCGCCCTAACTGAATTCGGCAAGTCCCGTCGCAGCAAAGCCCTCCGCGATGAAGTTGACGAGGCACTCACTGCCATTTCCAACAGATAAAGACCTACGACATTATCTCACCCCACAACTGCCATGAACTTCATTGATTCTCACTGTCATATTGATACCGCCAAGTTTGACGAGGATCGCGATGCGATGCTGCAACGCGCCGCCGATGCCGGAATCACCGACTTCATCGTCGTCGGCGCAAGCGGAAGCCTAGAACAAGCCCGAGCGACCGTCGCCTTTGCAAAGGGTAAAGAGCACTTCTTCGCCACGGTTGGCGTGCATCCTCACGAGGCCGAAAAGCTGGACGACTCATGGTGGCCAAAGCTCTGCGAATTGGCAGCAGATCCTGAAGTTGTCGCCGTCGGTGAAAGTGGCCTTGATTTTTTCTACGACAACTGCCCCAAACAATTGCAGACCGATCGTTTTGTCGATCACATCAAGTTGGCAATTTCCCTAGGAAAACCCATCATCTGCCATATCCGGGACGCGCACGACGAAGCCATTGCGATTCTGTCCGAGCACGCTGCCGGCAAGGTCGACGTCATCATTCACTGCTTCACAGGAACTCCAGCAGACGCAACTCGCTACGCCGAGATGGGCTTTGCCATTTCATTTTCCGGTATCGTGACCTTCAAGGGCAAGGCGGCGCAGCCGGTACGCGATTCAGTCGCCCTCGTTCCCCGTGGTCAGCTGCTGCTTGAAACCGATGCCCCCTTCCTGGCCCCAGTTCCCATGCGCGGCAAACGGAATGAACCCGCTTTTCTTGTCGAAACCGCCAAACTTGTCGCCCAACTCAAGGGCATTGAACTAGCCGAACTAGCCGAGATCACGACAAATAACACCCGGCGTCTCTTCGCCTTGACATCCCAATAACACCGCTGTATATAGGCCGCCTTGAATTGCCCGACGCAAGACTAAGGTCTCAACAGCGTACGTATGTCTCGACAGCATTCGTCTCAACAGCGCTCGGATGGTTCTCAACAATTACCCTGGAAAAGATTATGGCAATACGAATCGGCCTTCTCGGCAAAAAAATTGGAATGACTCAAGTTTACGCGGATGACGGAGAGCGAATCCCCGTCACTGTGCTTCAGACAGGCCCTTGCTACGTAGTTGGCAAGCGCACCATGGAGCGAGACGGGTACTCTGCACTCATTCTCGGTTTTGACGACAAGCCGGCGCGCTTGGTCAACAAGCCGTTGACAGGCTTCTTCAAGGCTGGAGATGTCTCTCCTAAGCGCTTTGTACAAGAGCTTCGCATCGATGCTGCTGACGCCGAGAAGTTTGAAGTCGGTTCTGTCATCAAAGCACAGGACATCTTCGAAGAAGGCGTACCTTTGGATGTCACCAGCCGATCTATCGGTAAAGGCTTCCAAGGTGTAATCAAGCGTCACAACATGAGCGGCACCAAGGCTACTCACGGTGTTCACGAGGTCTACCGTCACGGTGGTTCTATCGGTTGTCGTTTGACTCCGGGCCGTGTTGCAAAAGGCAAGAAGATGGCCGGCCAAATGGGCGACGCCACCACCAAGATTCAAAACCTTCAGCTTCTGTCGATCAACGAAGACGAGAACTACATCCTAGTTCGCGGCTCTGTTGCAGGCGCCAAAGGTTGTTACGTCACCATCACCAAAGCGGTCACTCGTGAAGTCTACCAACGTGTTGGTATGGGACAAGAGGAAGCTCGCTCTAAAAACCCACTCAAGGCATCCAAGCAGGCAGCTGCTGGACGCGCATAATCTGTATCAACAGATACACCAACCTGGTGTCAAAGCAGCGAATGGTCAACCCATTCGCTGTTTTTGTTCCTGGCTTCTACTTAAGAGCTCTCAGCCAAGAACTCTCTTTACATTCCCTCTGTCAAAGACTAACTGAGACTACTCCATGGCTCGCTCAAAACTAGGCGATAGAAAATCCCGGCACGACCGATTCCATGAAAAGGCGCGCAAGCGAGGTTTCAACTCTCGAGCCGTCTTCAAACTTGAAGAAATCGATCGTAAACTTCACATCATTGTCCGCAACCATCGAGTACTAGATCTCGGTTGTGCGCCAGGTTCTTGGTTGCAATACGCAGCAACAAAAACTGGGCCAGGCGGTCATCTTGTTGGTATCGACAGATTTGAAGTCGACTTAGGTCTGCCCAATGGACGAACCATCGTTGGCAATGTCTATCACTCCGATCCAGAGGATCTCCTGGGTGACTTGGAGGGCTTTGACATTGTGCTCTCCGATATGGCACCTGACACGACTGGAATTCGACACTTAGATCAGACTCGTTCAGAACAGCTCTTTGAGCGGGCTTTGGACATTGCGGATGCGACCATCGTTCCCGGCGGTAAATTTGTTGGCAAGCTCTTCATGGGTGGCGAGTTCCAGGCGCTTGTAAAACGCTGCCGCAAGAGCTACGAAAAAGTAAAGATTGTAAAGCCAGAAGGTAGCCGCAAAGAGTCCATCGAACAGTACATCTGCGGGCTTGGCTATCGTGGCCCACAGGATTCCTAGGTCATGGAACGGATCGAGATTCATCCGCACAACCCGCCTGCATCAAGGCCGGTTGCCCAAGCTGTAGCGAAGCTGCATCGGGGAGCGATTGTTGCCTATCCCACCGACACCTTGTATGCACTGGGATGCGCCATTGACGCCATCTCTAGCGCCAAAACTCTCTACCGCATCAAAGACATGCCCAAGAGCCAACGACTGGCCTTGATTTGTCCCGACCTTGCGACAGCCGCTATCTATGCGCATTTTTCTCAAGCCGCGTTTCGCATGGCCCAACGCATTTTCCCCGGACCCTACACGATGGTGTTGCCCGCCAGCCGAGAAGTGCCAAAGCTGCTGATGGACAAACGCCGCCGGACAGTCGGCATACGGATCGTCGATCATCCGGTCACGGCAGCCCTAGTTGCCGAACTCGGACGTCCGCTTTTGACTACAAGTGCAGTGGATTCTAGCGGTGAGCCCTGTGTCGACGCAGATGACGTTGCCGACGCGTTTGGCAACGACATCGACTTGCTCATCGACAGCGGCCCTACTGCGGGGGAAGTCTCGACGGTACTTGTCGTCGATGGCGAGTCGATCGAAGTTGTCCGACAAGGACTCGGCCCAGTATAGGCTAGACCTGGGCCTAGTATTCGCTGTTTAACGCCAGCTTCACTAGTGCCAGCTTCTCGCGAACGCCAGGGCTCGCGAAAGCACCTTTTAATTTACTCCTTACTCTGGAGTAAGGGTCTGCCGATAGTTGAAAGTGACTGAGCGCGGCATTGCTGGCAGCACCCACTTGCCGGCCACACCATTCATGCACGCGTTGAACTGCGCACTAACATTGGGGCTAAAAGACGCGTTCTTTACCTTGCCGCTCGTTTTGTAATTCACTTTGATGTTCAAAGAGATAGTACGAGTGGATAGTCGGCTGTCCTTCTTCAGGGCCGCCTGATAACATTTCTTAATTGAGCCTCTAGATCGCTTCAGCTGCTTAACAAATGCAGCATAGAGCTCTTCATCCTTGGCGTTGCCTTTGGGATCTTTCCCGCCACTTGGCCCTTTGTTTTTGCCAGCGGTAATTTTCATCGCCTCGCCTTCGATGTTCACAACAACGACATCATCACCAGTTTCAGCCCCAGTCGCGCCACCCTTTTCCAAGGTGTCAATTCTGTCGTTCAACGAATTGGCGTACTCCACCTTTGCCTTCAGATTCTCTTCACACTGCTTCAGCTTGTCCAGAGTCTCAGGCCTATCGATTTCTTTT